>JAFNVE010000062.1 GCA_017379955.1 Tidjanibacter sp.
ATAAGCACCTCGCTACTCTCCGAGAAGGCCTTTTCGATAGCCTCGGGGAGTTCCGACACGTCTGTAACTCGGGTTACACCACAACTACTGCCACTTGCATTGGGTTTAACGAAGATAGGCAGACCAAGTTGGCCGACAATCTCCTCTGCCGACCACTCATCACCACGCGAAAGCAACACCTCACGCGCCAGAGCAACACCTGTGCGTGCAGCAGCAAGTTTGCAGGTAGTCTTATCAAAAGTGATTACCG
The DNA here is from genome assembly GCA_017379955.1 of Tidjanibacter sp. Taxonomy (GTDB): domain Bacteria; phylum Bacteroidota; class Bacteroidia; order Bacteroidales; family Rikenellaceae; genus Tidjanibacter. Next base: position 251 of record JAFNVE010000062.1, read on the forward strand.
ACGATGCCATATCGCCTGTCGAGAAGGGAACGCCCTGCATCTGGAGGTAGGCTTGTAGTTTACCGTCCTCGCCAGGAGTGCCGTGAATCATAATGAAAGCGTAGTCGAAGGTGATGCGCTCGCCGGCAACGGTAAGCGAAAAATCGTTCTGGTCAACCAACCACTCTGCACCATTATTGTCCTTATAAGTCCACTTACCACAGTGAACGTCAATCATATAGAGATTATATCTCTCCTTCTTGAAAGAGTTGATGGTTTGTGCTGCACTACCGAGTGCAATCTCTCTCTCCGAGGAGTCACCACCAGCAAGAAAGGCTATATTCAATCTTTTGTCCATAAAATTCTTTGCTAAACCTTGCAAAGATAGACTTTTTTACCCGTTTTATCAAGGGTTATATATATCCTTATAGCGAAATTCTAATATCTCGCGAGCCATATCTGCCATTTGGTCGGCCTCTTCGTCACCTCCACGCAGGCGGCTCACCGCTACAAAGTCATTAATCGCCCCTCCAAAATTGCTCTCCGCAAATCTGCGTTTTCCTCGAGCTCGCAACACCTCTGCCCTACTCCACAACTCGGGATGAGCCTCAATATAGGAGGCAACAGCAGGTGTAACTAATCTGTCAATAGGCTTATTGTCGGCAACGGCTTCGCGGATTGCTGTTGAAGAGATATCGAGAAGTGGCACACCGGAGAGCAGAGTAAATCGCTCATCTACTACATCACCTCGGCGTGGATAAACGATTATTTTATAGGATGATATCAATCTCTGCCACTCCTTCCAAGTCTCAATCTTTGCAGCATTATCTCCACCCATCAGGATAGAGAACTCCGCCTCGGGATACTTCTTGCTCAGGTGGTCGAGAGTGTCGATAGTGTATGAGGGGCGAGGGAGAGAAAACTCTACATCACTAACCTTTAACTTCTGAGGATGACGACTCTCGGCAACAGCCATACGAGCCATAAGCAGACGCTGATTCTCATCCGCCAAGCCATCGCTAACCTTATGGGGGTTGTGAGGCGAAACGATATACCACAACTCATCGCACAAGCCGCTCTCCACAACCCTCTCCGCAACAGTCAAATGGCCGCGATGGATAGGATTAAATGAGCCAAAGTAGAGTGCGATGCGTTGTGCCATAACTCCTAACGGTTAGTAAATTCGAGAATTGTTTTTTCGGTCTGAGCCACAGCCTCTTCGAGAATATCATTTATGATAATCTTATCGAACTGCTCAGCGTAGCTAATCTCAGTTTCAGCCTTAGCAACACGCTTTTCGATAACCTCAGGTGCATCAGTAGCCCTACCGACCAAACGACGACGCAACTCCTCCACCGAAGGGGGCATAACGAAGATTGCAAGAGCACGATCGCCAAAGATAGATTTCAATCTAAGACCACCCTTAACATCTACATCGAAGAGAATTGTATTTCCTTTTGCCCAAATGCGCTCCAATTCGCTACGCAGAGTACCATATTTAGTACCGGCATAGACCTCCTCCCACTCCACAAACTTATCCTCCGAGATGGCCGCCTCGAACTCATCAGCAGAGAGGAAATGGTAATCTTTGCCGTTCTGTTCTGCGCCTCGTGGCGCACGAGAAGTAGCCGAAACGGAGAACTCCAACCAGGGATATTTTTCCATTAATTGATGTACGATTGTGGTCTTTCCGGAGCCTGATGGGGCAGAGAAAATTATGAGTTTATTCTCGTTCATCTCAACTAATTATTTAGCTAAACTATCGGTTTAGGTGGTCGTTATAAAATATTAAGTACCTGTTCTTTGATTTTCTCCAATTCGTCTTTCATCTTGACAACAAGAATCTGAATTTCGGAGTCGTTAGCCTTCGAGCCGAGAGTATTAATTTCGCGACCCATCTCCTGTGCAACAAAGCCAAGCTTGCGACCAACATTTTCCTCCTCCGAGGCCACTTCGCGGAAGTAGTCGCAGTGCTTGTCAAGGCGAACTTTCTCCTCAGTAATATCAAGTTTTTCGATGTAGAAAATCATCTCCTGCTCCAAGCGGTTTGCATCAAACTGAACGCCCACCTGCTCCAAGTGGTCGACAATACGCTGTTTGATAGTAACGGTGCGAGCCTTCTCAAAGGGGATAACCTGCTCTTTGTAGCCCTGAATCTTATCGACACGACCGAGCAGATCGGCAATCAGCACCCCACCCTCCTGAATACGGAATGCATCGTGTGCTGCAAGTGCCTTATCAACAGCCTCCAAGAGGGCATTCTGCTCCTCCTCGCCAACGGCTTCAACCTCCTGACTTACAACCTCTGGCATACGCATAATGCTCATCAGAATCGCACTATTAAGCTCTGCACTAATGCCCAGCCCTGCACCCGCAGTCAAAGCACGGAAACGCTCAGCATAAGCATTAAAGAGCGACTCGTTGATGTTGATGCTGTTCTGCTCGCCGATAAGCTCATAAGAGATAAACATATCAACCTTACCGCGCTGCAACACCTTGTTCACACGCGAGCGAATCTCATACTCAAAGGGGCGATAGCGCGAAGGCATCTTCACCGACAGGTCGAGCTGCTTGCCATTGAGCGAACGGGTCTCGACAGTAATCTTTACTCCTGCTACACTAACCTCGGCCTTACCGAAGCCGGTCATCGATTTTATCATAGTATATTGTGTTGAATTTTGCACTTTATGCCACAAAGGTATTAAAATTGGTGGGATAATTGTTGCTGTTAAGTAAAATAGTTGTATTTTTGTTAATCTTAGAAGACATATAAATTATATATGAGTATGAAAAAGTATAATTTCAATGCAGGGCCCTCTGTGTTACCAGATGTAGTATTGCAGAAGGCCTCTGAGGCTATCTTCGATTTTAATGGTACCGGTCTTTCGATTCTCTCGATGTCGCACCGCACCAAACCTTTCGAGGATGTACTTGACGAAGCGAAAGCCCTCTTCAAGGAGTTGCTTGGTATTCCCGATGGTTATAGCATTTACTTTGTCGGCGGTGGTGCAAGCACTCAGTTTTTCCATTTGCCCGCTAACTTCTTGGGCAAAAAGGCTGCTTACGTCAATACCGGAGTTTGGACAAAGAAGGCTATCAAGGAGGCAAAATATTATGGTGAGGTCGAAGTAATTGCAAGTAGCGAGGACCGCAATTTCTGCTATATCCCCAAGGGATTTGAGATTCCTACCGATTGCGACTACCTATACACCTGCCACAACAACACCATCTATGGCACTGAATACAAGCAGGATATTGATTCGCCTATCCCTCACATCTGTGATATGAGTTCGGATATTCTCTCCTGCCCTATCGATGTGTCAAAATATGCAGTCATCTAT
>JAFNVE010000063.1 GCA_017379955.1 Tidjanibacter sp.
GAGTATGTGGGGCTTAGATTGTTTATTTCGGCGGGATTACTTAATAACTTCATGGGTAGTAAAATTGCTACCCGTGAGTATTTTGTGTGCTAAATCAAGAGTGAATAGACAGAAGATGGTTTCACGGGTAGCAAAATTACTACCCGTGAGTATGTGGGGCTTAGATTGTTTATTTCGGCGGGATTACTTAATAACTTCATGGGTAGTAAAATTACTACCCGTGAGTATGGAGTGGAGATTTGTGTGTTGGGTGATATCAGTATCCAATGGCTTTGTAGGTAGCAAAAATGCTACCCATGAGTATGATAAAAGAGTGCTTTTTGTGACCAGCTGGTTCTATTGAATTTCGAGAGGCTTATATGTTTTTGAGCATTTTTCCTGTACTCCCCATAATTCTCAGATTAGCCTCATTACTTGCACTCCTTCGCCTCTTTTTGTTATTCTCCTTTTTTCTTTTTACTTTTGACAAAGAAACAACCCCGATAGTAATACAATCAATAAATAACAAAGCAAAATGAAGAGATTTTTTATCGTGTTGATGGCGGCTGCGCTGATGGCCCCCATAGCAACCCACGCTCAGGAGCAGGAGCGACGACTGCTCACAATGGAGGAGGCAGTGCTCGGCACAGGCGTTGCCACTCAGAGCCGTTCCTTCACTTGGCGCGACGATAGTTCCGCCTACACCTTTGTAGAGGGCAACACCCTCAAAGCTACCTCGCCCAAAAATGGCAAGACAACCGACCTCATCACCACCGAGCGTCTGGCCGAGATTACCGGTTTGCAGTTGCGCTCTTTCCCCCGCGTGGCGTGGAGCGATGGCAACATCGTATTTAACGCTGGTGGCAACTACCTCGAGGTAGACATCAAGGAGGGCAAGGTGGTGAGCAAGTGGGCTACTTGCTACGAGGCAAACGCTACCGCTCTGGGTGGTGGTCGCTATGCCTATACCCGCGATAACAACCTCTATTGGGTTGACGCTGAGGGTAATGAGAAGGCAATCACCAACGACACCGACCCCAACTTTGTGAGTGGTCAGAGTGTGAGCCGCAACGAGTTCGGTATCAGCGGCGGTATCTTCCCCTCGCCCGATGGTAAGAAAATCGCCTTCTATCGCAAGGACGAGAGTCGTGTGACCGACTTCCCCCTGCTCGACATCACTACTCGCACCGGTACACTCCGCGAGATTAAGTACCCGATGAACGGTATGCCCTCCGAGCATGTGCAACTCGGTATCTACGACCTTGCAACAGGCTCGACCGTGTGGGCACAGGTGACCGACTTCACCGAGGAGCGTTACCTCACCAACATCACTTGGAGTCCCGAGAGCGACCTCATCTACATCCAGGTACTCGACCGTTTGCAGAAGAACATGAACCTCAATGCCTACTCGGCAAAGACAGGTGAGATTGTGCGTCGTCTGTTCAGCGAGCACAACGACAAGTTTGTTGAGCCCCAGCATCCCCTCATCTTCCTCAACAACGACCCCACACGTTTCATCTATGCCACCGACAACCGCGATGGTTATTGGAACCTCTACCTCGGCTCTACCGAGGGTGGTGAGCCCAAGCGACTGACCGCTGTCGATGCGGATGTTGAGTATCTCTGCCAGACCAAGACCCACGTATACTACACCTCGCGTGAGGTGTCGCCCGTCGATAACCACCTCTGCCGCGTAGAGTTGCGCACAGGCAAGATGGAGCGACTGACCGTCGCCGAGGGTGTTCACAGTTGCTCGGTAAGCCCCGATGGCAAATACTTCATCGACACCTATTCGTCGCTCAATGTGCCTCGCGTGATTGAGCTCGCCTCGACCGATGGTAAGAAGCGCACCGAACTCTTCCGCGCACCTCACCCCGCACCCAATCACAACTACCTCCCCGTAGAGATGGGTACTATCAAGAGTGCTGATGGCGAGTACGACAATCACTATGCACTTATCCGCCCCATCGACTTCGACCCCTCGAAGAAATATCCCGTAATCGTCTATGTATATGGCGGTCCTCATACTCAGCTGATATCCAATACTTTCCTCGGTGGTACAAGCCGTTGGGAGATGTATATGGCACAGCGTGGCTATGTGGTATTTGTGATGGACAACCGAGGCACACCTTACCACGGTGCGGCATACGAGAAGGAGACACACCGTCAGCTCGGTCAGGCCGAGATGGCAGACCAGGTGAAGGGTATTGAGTGGCTCACCTCGCATCCCTGGGTGGATGCTGAGCGCATTGGCGTACACGGTTGGAGTTATGGCGGTTTTATGACTATCTCGCTGATGACCAACTACCCCGACATCTACAAGGTGGGCGTTGCGGGTGGTCCCGTAATCGATTGGAAGTGGTACGAGGTGATGTACGGCGAGCGTTATATGGAGAATCCCGAGATTAACCCCGAGGGCTTCGAGAAGACCAGCCTTATCAACAAGGCGGCCGACCTGAAAGGCGACCTGCTCATCTGCCAGGGCGCAGTGGACGATGTGGTGGTATGGCAGCACTGCCTGAACTTCATCTACGAGTGTATCAACAACGGTGTGCAACTCGACTTCTTCACCTATCCCACTCATCCTCACAATGTTTCGGGCATAGACCGAGTACACCTGATGCACAAGGTTACCAACTACTTTGACCTCCACCTCGGCAATGAGCCCCGATAACGAGAAGCGTGTGGCAAGAGCCGTAGAACTCTTCCACCAAGGATATAACTGCTCGCAGAGCGTAGTGGCGGCCTTTGCCGACCACTACGGCCTCAGCGAGGAACTCGCACTGCGTATGGCGTCGCCATTTGGTGCCGGCATAGGTCGTATGCGCGAAACCTGCGGTGCGGCGTGCGGTATGTTCCTGCTTGCGGGGTTGGAGAGTGGCAACACCACCCCCGATGTGGCAGCCAAGGGGGCTACATACGATGTGGTGCAGGCCCTCGCAGCACGATTCAGGGAGATTAACGGCTCGCTCAACTGCGGTGAACTACTCGGTCTGCGCAAGCCTGCCGAACAACTTCCTGCCGAGGCCACACAGACCACTCCCGAAGCACGCACAGAGCAATACTACAAAAAACGCCCCTGCGCAAAGATGGTCGAGAGTGCAGCGCAAATCTTTGCCGAATATCTCGAAAGCAAGGCCTAAACAGAGGCAAACCACATAACAGAAGGCAATCCGAACGAGCGGGTTGCCTTCTGTTTTACATATAAGTCTATGGGTAGATTGGGCGCGTGAAGGAGTAAGGCACGGAGATTGTTTGCCATTGTCAGCAATAGTTTAATCGTCAATACCTATGTCCATATCTCGTTCATCGCCTCCTCGTTCCCATCGCTTCACACTCTTGCCCTATTTGGCACTTGTGGGGTGTAATCTTCTGTGGGCAGTGGATTATCCGCTCTACCATATCCTGATGCCCCACTACATATCGCCCACTCTGCTACTGACGGCCGCTCTTCTCTCTACCACTATCTTCGCTCTTATCCCCGCCTTTGGTGGGCATATCAGCCGTGTGGAGCGCAAGGATATCCCGATTCTCATTGGTGCTGCCCTGCTGCTCGGTGTCATCCACAAAGGGACTCTTATGCTTGGTGTGTCGCGCACTTCGCCTGTCGATGGGTCGATTATCAATGCTATTGGCCCGCTTGTCGTGCTTGGGTTATCTGTAATCAAGGGGGTGGACAGACTCACCACCCGTCGCGTTGTGGGGCTGCTGATTGGTTTTTCGGGTGCGCTGGCAGTGATTCTTACGGGCGACCACTCATCGTCGGAGGTTGTTACAACGGAGGGTAATCTTCTCGTTGTGTGTGCAGTGGTGGCAACGGCACTCTACACCGTCTTTCTGAAAAATATGCTTGTCAAATACAATGTCGCTACGGTGCTGCTGTGGGTCTATGCAATCTCCACGATTGTCGTACTGCCATTTGGTGTTGACGAGGTGATGCACTACGACTTTTCGGCGTGGGATCATCGAGCGACCATCTGCTTTGTGATTGTTATGTGCTTGCTGACCTACCTCCCCAACGCACTCTATAACTATGCTCTGCACCACATTGAACCCTTCCGCACAAGTATTTTCAGTTATATTCAGCCTGTTGCGGCAACAATCATCTCGGCACTCCTTAAACTCGATACCCTACGACTTCCGGTACTCTGCTTTGCAGTGGTGATTTTTGTCGGGATAGGGATTGTGCTCTCCTCCTATCGCCCTGCTCGTAGGAGTGATAATCTGCTAAAATAAAGGGGTTTAGAAATTTCTAAACCCCTTTAGCAGTAATTAAAGTTTCAGTTTGATTTTGACCTTCGAGAGTGCGCCGGCTATCCATACGCAGAGTAATGCGAAGATGAGTGCGCGGAAGAATCCGGGTGCGCCGTGCCACAATGCGGCGGGGTGGGGTATGCCCAGCAGGGAGTCTATGCCGTACCAGAGGTAGGGTATCATATAGCAGGTGAGTGTTGCACTGCCTGCGGGTGCTATCCAGCGCGGTATGTGGTGCTTGCCACGCATATCGGTAAGTGCGTAGATGAGTGCCACTGCGGGGAGGAAAATCGCCAAGCAGAGGCAAAGCCAGGTGGGGGTTGCCTGAATCTTGGAGATTATCCAGTGTGGATGGCAGAGGAAGTAACCCACCAGCATCACCACAGCAGCTGCGCAGAGTATGATGATAAACTGCTTGGGGCTCTTGCCCTTTGCGGAGGTGTGGCGCAGGAGCATCGACACGACAATACCCGTCATACCAAAGGCGTGGAGTGTCCAGTCGCTCGGCACGAACGAGAGGGGTGATATGCCCGAGTGTTGCAGGAAGGCAAGGAGCACAACTGCTACCCATACACCAATGGCTACCCACAGAGAGCAGCGGACAACCATATAGAGCAACGCACATACGAGATATGTCCAACCGATAAGCCCGAGAATGCCCCACCAATGTTGCTGAAAGGGTGCTCCCTGGTGACCCTCGTAGAGGAGGAATAGGGTGAAGAGTAGTGCTACACCTATGGCTCGCAATACCCACCAAAGACCCTTGCGGGCGGGTTTATCTGTGCGAGGATAGTCGTTCCACACAAGGAAGAAGCCCACTATCATCAGCACCTCCCACACGGGATAGGAGAGCGGACCACCGCCATAGTTTTCGAGGTTTACGGTGAACAAACCCATCACCACAAGTGCTGCACTGCGCAACAGTATGTGGCCTGTGGTGCTCAGCAGACTATCGCCACGCTCTATGCGCTTTTGCAGAGCAAAGGGTATCGAGAGGCCGAGCGCAAAGAGAAAGGCAGGAAAGACGATGTCGGAGATACCCAACATATCCTCGTTCGAGGCTGCGTGGTAGAACCAATGAGGCAGCCCGCGCACTCCTGCATAGTCGTTGACGAGCAACATCAGGAGCATAGTCAGCCCTCGGAGCAGGTCGATTGTTGTCAGCCTGCCAGAGGTGTTTGTAAGTGGGGTAGTTGCCATAATGCGCTTATTCTATGTAAGTTGCGGTTGCTAAAGTTTCGGGCGACAGCAGCGATGCGGCATCGCGGTCGATGAGGAACTCGCAGTTGGGGTGGAGTTGCAGTACCGATGCGGGGAGATCCTCGGTCACGGGGCCTTCAATCATTCCGCGCACCATCTCAGCCTTGTGTGTTCCCTTGGCCACGAGCACGATGCGTCGCGAGTGCATAATGTCGGCAATGCCGAGTGTCAGACCACCCAGATAGTGGTCGTCGGGCACACCTGTCTCTCTGCGCACGCGCGCCTCGAAGATGGGGTCCATAGGCGATACCCATACCCTGCTACCAAAGGGCGTACCCGGCTGATTTATACCGATGTGGCCGTTTGTGCCAAGACCCAGAATTTGCAGGTCGATACCTCCTCTGCGCTCCAACTCATCGACAAACTCGCGGCACTCTCTCTCGTAGTCGTCACTGATTGTCTGGGGCATAATGAAGTTCTCCTCGGGCACATTGAGCGGATCGCACACCTGAGCCTTAATCATTGTATAGCAACAGCCGTCGTAGGAGCGGGGCAGATTGGTGAGTTCGTCAACGTTGAAAAGCGTAAGGGTGTCAGTCTTAAATGGTTGCGCGGCATAGTCGGCAGCCACCAAGGCGTGCATGTTCTTGGTTGTCTGGCCTGTCGAGAAACCGATGCAGGCTGTGGGGTTGGACTTCATCTCGCTGAGGATGCGGTCTGCTGCCACGCGGTCGAATACCTCCTCGCTAGCGGCAATTGTGATTTTGAGTTTCATTTTGTTTGGGTGTATTTGTTTGTTATTCAGATTGTTGCATTGCTACTGCTGCTGCACCGATTAGCCCGATGTGGCGTGCATCAAGAGAGGTGCGTGTTGTGCCGAGTGTCACAAAACGCATTGTGTGCGCTCCGAGAAGTGCGGTTATCTTGTTCCAAATGTAGTCGTTCGACACGATACCACCGCCCAGCACTACCGCCTCGGGATCGCTCACACGCACCAGATTCATAATGAGGTCGGCAGCCGCTTGTGCCGCATTGTTGATGAGGAGTGTGCAGAGCGCATCGCCCCTCTCGGCCAGAGCCACCACTTCGCGCACATCCACACGACCCTCGGTGGGGAGTTTCAGTTCCGTTTCGGGATAGGCAGGGGCAAGGAGTCGTGCGCAAGCGTCAAAACCCACACCTGCCGAGATAAGTTCTGTGCAATCCCTGCGCTCGCAGATGCACTCTATACCGAGGTGTATGCCCGACGAGGTGTGTCCCACCTCGCCCGCGTTGTGATGACTGCCGCGTATCAGGCGACCGTCGGTCACCACTCCTGCTGCAATGCCTGTGCCTATGTTGATGTAGATAAAATCGCGTGTGCTGCGACCAATTCCGAATAGTTGTTCGGCACGGGTTGCGCACTTCACATCGTTGTCTATGTAGCAGGGCAGACCGTAACGCTCCGATACCATCTTTGCAAGAGGCAGAGGCTCGGTGCGCAAGGAGTCTATCTGACACCAAAGTCCTGCTGGTGAGTCTATTCGGCCAACCAGACCAATGCCTATTGCCGCCACGCCGTCGGGATTCTTAATCCCCTCGGTAGCCATAAAATCGTCTACCGAGGCAATGATAACCTCTGCCGCGCGCTGTTGGTCGATAGGGCCTGTGGGGTAACTCTTGGATGAGATGATTGTGCCATCGGCTGCCACTTCGCCAATGAGCAGTTTTGTGCCCCCGAGGTCGAGGGCGAGATATGATTTCTGCATTTTAGGTGTGTTTTAGTCGTTTGCTCTACAAACTTACAAATTTTTTCTCAAAATAAGCAAACAACAAGCCGAGGCAGGGATTTCCCCGACTCGGCTCTTCGTTAGAGAATTTGTATCTACCTTTCGGTTATTTCAGTGCAAATGCTACGGGCAACATAAACTTAGTTCTCACCTTCTGGCCATTCTCGTCTGTCGCGGGGGTCCACTTGGGAGCCTTGTTCATCAGACGCATCACCTCGTCGGAGAGCGACTGGTGAGGCGACTGCTCAACCTTAGCCTCAACCACACTACCATCGGTATCTACCACAAACGATACCAATACTCTACCCGATGCCTGCGCCTCAATCGCCTCTGCGGGATAGATGATATTCTGCTGTATCCAGCCCAAGAAGCTCTCTACACCGCCACCATTGAACGATGCGGGCTGGCGACCTGCCCAAGCCTCCTTGACCTCCTCCGATGCAGGGCGCGAATCACCCTTAGTGGCAGCTGCAGCTTTGGTTTCAACAATCATAACTCCATTTTTGGCTTTCTCGCCGTAGCGTGCTACATAATCCTCCAAACCCTTACTCAGAAGTGTTACTGAGTTTATGTCGGCGGGTGCGATGTCACTCATACTCTCACAAACCTCTCCGTCAACAAGGATCAGTCTGTCGATAGTCTCAGGGCTTTTCTCATTGTCGCCATAAGTGACAACTACAACCTCCTCCAATTTCTCGTTAGCCTCTTGGGGTTCCTGCGCATTGGTGCGGGTACAACCAAAAGTAGCGATAAGCAGTGCTGCTGCGGGAACGATGGACAGGGTGCGAATACGGCTACCCAAGCCACTCTCTCTTCTTTTTGTCATCATAATAAATCGTTTTTTGGTTAATGAATTACCCAACCCACTGGCTATATCCGGATTACAGCCAAAAAGTTGTTTTATAATAAGTTTTCTGTATTCAGTCAAGTTTTCCCCTTTGTCGAGCAACTCTCTGTCGACCTCAAACTCCTCAACCTCGCCGAGTGAGTGCTGTGCCATCCACACAAAGGGATTTATCCACAACAATGCTTTGAGCAACCCCATCACAACACGCTCTGCGGAGTGGCGATGGGCAATATGTATGCTCTCGTGGAGTACCACAATCCTGCGCTCCTCCTCGTTCAGCCCCTCGGGCAGGTAGATACTGCGGAAGAGGGAGTAGGGCGAGCGAATCTTTGCCGACGAGTAAATTTTTATGCCATTTTCCTCACTTCGCTTTGCACCGTTTCTATGGTTGAGAGTCTTTGCTACCTCGGCGATAATCAGCGCAATACCAATCACTATCCCAACAGCGTAGATGATTGCTGCTACCGTGCTTATTGAGATGCGTGACGCCTTTTCGGCAACCTCCACCAATTGTATCGTTGTTGGCTCGATGACCGGCACATTGATAAATACCGTCTGTGCGGGCCACAAAGGGATGGCGAGCAGAGGTATCACTGCGGACGCTATCGAGGTGCCGACCAGCCAAAATCGCTCGGTGCGATAGGAGGTGCGACCACGAACCACGGTGTAGTAGAGCAAGGCGAACAGACCGCTGCAAACCAACATCTCAAACAGGTATTGAAGGCTCTCTTTCATTGTCGTAGTGGGTTTGAGGTGCTACTTCTGTTCGTCGCGACGGAGAATTTCAAGTATCTCGTTCATCTCACCGCTGGAGATACGCTCCTTCTCGGCAAAGAAGGATACGAGTTGCGAGAGGGAGTTGCCGAAAAAGTTACTCAGCACACCGCTCATAAATACATTGGTGTACTCCTCGCGACTCACCAGCGGGTGGTAGCGGAACGAGCGACCCTCGGAGGTGTGGGATACAAAACCCTTCTTCTCCAGGATGCGGATGATTGTCGAAACGGTGGTAGTTGCGGGCTTGGGCTCGGGTATCTGCTCGATAACCTCGCTGACAAGTGCGCCACCACGCTCCCAGATGATTTGCATCACCTCCAACTCTGCGCGCGTGAGTTCTCTGATTGTCTGTTCCATTTTTTGTCTATTTTGTTGTACAACTTGTCTTTGTTAGTCGGGGACTATTTACACACTCCATTTTGCCTTGGAGAGTTTAGTAATTAATCTCCACTGCAAATATATAACTAAATTTTTAGTTTCAACTAATTTTTTAGTTATTTTTTTAGAAAAAATTTTTGTTGATTTTGTAATGGTCAGAGTATTAGGGTGTTAGGGTGGGGGCAATTCCTGCCTAATCTTGCCTTACTCTCTTTTTATATAATAGGTATCTGGCCGTTAGAAAATCTCAGACAAGATTTTGAGCGACTTTACTTGGTTGATGGCGTCGAGGTGGAAGCCGTAATAGAGCAACATCGCTGCGAGGAAGTTGGAGCGTTCGGTGCGTGAGAGGCGGATGGTGCCGAGGTCGGAGAATGGGGTGCGGAGCATCCTGTCAAGCAGTGCGCTCTCCGCAGGTGCGAAGTGGAGGCCGTGCATCGGCTGTATAGGGGTGAAGCAACCATCGGTGATGTCGAAGTAGTTGCCCTCCTCGTATTCGTTGGTGGGGTAGAAGCCGAGGTGGCGGCTCAGACCTGCCAGGAATCGGAGGTGGAAGTTTGCCACACCCTCGGTTGCGCTATCCAAGGCCAGCACTGTAGAGCGCACATAATCAAACAGTTCGCTATCCGGCTGTTCCTCCTTGACAAGGCGATAGATGACCTCCGCCATAAAGAGCGCGATGGTGCTCTTGGCGATGTCGAAGGGGAGAGCCGAGAGGGGTTCGAGGAGTCGCACCTCCTTGATGCGGTGCAGCTCCATCTTCGAGGAGGTGAGTCCAACGATTTCGAGCGGGAACATAGGTTGCAGAAGCGCAGATTTCTTGCTCTTACCGCGTGCACCGCCCTTGCCAACTCCCTGAACTATATAACTTTGGCGGCCATAGAGCGAGGTGAGCATATAGGCGATTACCGACGAATCGCCATACTTGATTGTGTGGAGCACAATGGCCTCTGTCTTGTAGGTATTCATCGGTGTTCGGCTGTTAGGTTATACATATCGCCCTGATGCGCGCCAAGCGAGGCAAGGCGTGCTTCGAGGAGTTGTATCAGTTGGTCGTGGCCCTTGATGCCCCAACCGGCATTGAGGCGGTAGTGGTGCGGTACTTCGCTCGCAAATCGCTCTATCACAATATCTTCGCGCAGGCGACGAACAATATCGACCAGCAGGTCGAGATACTCATCGAGCGACATCAAGTGGTAGTTGTCGGGGTTGGCGCGGAAGTCATTTGCCATTGCCGTTCCGCGGAAAATCTGGAGCTGGTGGAATTTTATCGTACTGATTGGCAGGGAGTTGATAGTGTCTACTGCATCTACCATCATCTGCCTTGTCTCGCGGGGCAGACCTAAGATAAAATGTGCACCAACGGGAATACTGCGCTCGGCAGTAAGTATTATCGACCGCTCGGCACACTCGAAGTCGTGACCGCGATTAATCTCTGCAAGTGTCTGATTATAAACACTCTCCACGCCATACTCAACCGCAACATAGACTCCTTTCTGCTGATATTCAGCGAGCAAGTCGAGAATCTCTGGCGTGACGCAGTCGGGGCGGGTGCTAACAATCAGACCAGAAATTGCGGGATGTGCGAGTGCTTCATCGTAGAGCGCGCGTAACTCCTCCACAGGAGCGTAAGTGTTTGAGTATGACTGAAAATAGGCAAGTCGGTGTTCACTCTCGCGCCCTCGTTTTGCGTGAAACATTATGCCGTTATCAATCTGCTCGGTGATTGTGAGCCGAGGGGTGGAGTAGGAGGGCGAAAAGGCCTCGTTGAGGCAGAAGGTGCAACCGCCCGTGCCAACCCGACCGTCGCGATTTGGGCAGGTGAGGCCGCTACTCACCGCAATCTTCTGCACGCGCGCGCCAAACTGCTCACGGGTGTAGCGGGAGTAGGAGTTGAAGCGACGAGTGTCGCCCCACGGGAATATCTGCCCTGTGCAATCCATTAACTATTAGCCCTTTATGCTGTTAATTACCTCAGGGAAATTTGTCCACAAAACCTCGGTGGCCAGCCACAATCGGCGTGCTCGGGTAGCGCGCGAGGGTCGTTCGCTCTCCAAGTCGGCTGCGTAGGCCGGGGTTATGGGGTGTGACTCAGCGCAGAACTCGGCATAGAGTTCGGGGTGGCGTGTGCGCAGATTTGCGACTGCCTTGCTGAGGTCGCCTTTGCGATTCTCGATAAGTGCTGCCCAGATGTTCATCACCGCCTTGTAGTCGCTGCGCTCGTCGAGGTCGAGTTCAAGGTCGTGGAAACACTCCATATCGCCCAGCGCGAGGTAGTCCCACGCAAGAGTCTGTGTGGTGCCGAGATGGTCTTCGCTGTCGAGTGTCAGGGCAAGCTCGGCTGTTGCGGCTGAGAGTTCCCACTCGCCCGCGAGAAACAAATCGACCGCCGAGGCCGCTGTGCACTCGATGGCTGCGCGTGCCTCTGTGTCGTTCCAGTCAAGCTCAGGCTCCTCCTCATCGCCAAACGAGTCGGCAAGAAGGCTCACTGCCTCAAAACGGGTGGCACACGCCTTATCGAAGTCGCCTGCTCGCTCCTGCTGTGCTGCACGGCGAAGAGTGTCGGCAAATGAGAATCCATCGGCACACTCGATGCCGAAGAGGTCGGGGGATGTGGGTATCAGTTGAAATTTCTCCATAGTCTGTTTTTGCGCCATTTGTGGCTCTCGGCACGAAGTTACTCAAAAGAGATGAGTTTCCCACGGCTTGCGACCGAAATCGCTCAAAAATTTTGGATTGTTGGGAAAGTACAAGTATCTTTGCCCTCCGAGAGTGCCGCAATAGCTCAGTTGGTAGAGCGTTTCACTCGTAATGAAGAGGTCGCGGGTTCAAGTCCCGCTTGCGGCTCTACGCAAGGCAGAAGTTTCTATTCTAAACTTCTGCCTTTTTTTTTGTTTTGGTGCTTCGCATTCGCGCGCGTGTATATATATAGGTATAGCCAAATATATTGCGTGAAATTTAAATTTACAAATGGGCTATTCTGTTCTAAGTTTATAATGTGCCGCAATAATTTATTTGTTTAAAC
>JAFNVE010000064.1 GCA_017379955.1 Tidjanibacter sp.
AAAATTGCTTTTGCGCGCAGATTGGCCTTTGCCGATGTGGATAGGGAACTTCACTCCTCGGCGACGGCAGATGTGACTGCGGCGACCAGGAATCACTCTGTGGCTGAGGGTATTGCACCTCTTTATGGCGAGGGCGCAATGATGCCTCTCTTTGCCGATGGCTCGCCCGATGCGGGTCGCTATGGTGACAGGTTATGGGCTGAGATAGTCGCTGCCGATATCTTCTATACATTTAGCCAGAGTGGAGATATTGTTGAGAAGGCGAGTGCCCGCCGACTGCGCACCCTGCTGGAGATGGGTGGTGCGTGGGATGCAGAGGTGCTCTACCGCGATTTTAAGGGTGATGATGTCAACTACCTGCCGTGGCTTGTCGGCGTGGGCTTTGCTGATGAGTCGATACTCCTGCCACCCGAGCCCGAAGAGGAGGAGCAAATTGTGGGAGTTGATGACAACTATCGTGTGGTTAGGAGTAGACGAGATAGAGGTGACGAATTGGAGGTGGAACCTTCGCGCCCTCTGCGTCCACGCACTATCCGACCTACCCGCAATGCTTCAGGAGAGGTGGAGTTGTAGCGATTGGGGCGGAAAAAACAAAAAATTGAAAAAAACTATCGAAAAAAATTCTTTGAAATAAGAAAAGTTTATATATTTGCACTCCCGAAAGGCCAATGCCTAACGCCGATGCCCAGATGGCGAAATTGGTAGACGCGCTCGTTTCAGGTGCGAGTGCCGCGAGGCTTGCAGGTTCGAGTCCTGTTCTGGGCACTAAAAGCGACGAGCGACAATCAATTGATTGTCGCTCGTTTTTTTTTATTTGTTATAGCGTTTATCGAGTAAACTCGCTCCGCTATAACAAATAAAAAACACAAGCACTGCTTGTGACGCTTTTTTTCAGAGCAGCTCTTTGGTTGGCAGGTTGCGCGGATAGAGAGATTTATGCGCTCCGCACAAGTGCTTCGCTTTCAGTGGTATCCGCGCGACGACTTCGTCGTTCGAGTCCTGTTGTTCTGTGCAAGCACAGCACGTATATATAAAATAACAAAGAAGTTGCTTAATAAGGTGATTTCTGCGTTACGCTCGCCCTTGCAATCCTTACATACGCCAACTATATTGCGGTTTTAGAACTTTGTAAACCTTAAAATTTCTCTTTTTTTATTCATATTTTTTTGTCTATTTTTGTAAAGCAATATTACATCCATAAGCCTATGAAACGAGTTGTTACACTAATAGCAATTGTATCACTATTTTTCTCTTGCTCAGACGACCCAGAGCACGATTTTACTCACAAACCAAAGCCAGACCCCTATGCAATTACAGAAATTCTACCTGAGACAGAGAGTGGTCATAATAAGGAACCGTATGTTAGCGAAGCCGTTGAATTGATGGGGTTAATATTTCGTTTGGCAGGTTCGCCTGGTTACTACAATGGATGTAATGTCCCATCTGTCGCAGAGAGTGCTGATAGTTATTTTGCTCATATGACTAATCATAAAGCTGTAACTCTGGCTAAAAGTTATAGACAACGAGGTGTTGCCTATGATGCAGTGACCGGATATGCAAACCAACTTATCTTTTACAAACCGGATAAAATTGTTTTTGCTACAAACTACAAGGAAGGCAGCAACACAAGTTTTGATCGTTGGGACAAAACAATGAAAAAAGAAATGTTGGCTGCCATAAACGATTTTTATAAGAAGTCTGATTTCCATAGTTGGTTTGTATCTATCGAAGAAGAACAAAAAGCTGCTATCGCTGCTTTTAAGTCAGTTTGCGATATTGACTACACTTGGTTTAACACTTTTTATGGAAAAAACAACAATCTCGCCTCTCGTATCATTCTAAGTTTTATGATTGGCAGCCACAATAACGGCATCTCATTAGAGCGTCTGGATGGTACTTATCTATTGACGCCTGTATTTGGAAGTCTATCTCAGTATGGCACAGGAATAAGATTTGGTGGTGATGCAAACCTTATCATACACGAATTTAGTCACCCATATTGCAACCCTCTCATCGACAAATATTGGTCTTCTATGTCGTCCAAAGCAAATCAAGTTTTTAGCGTAGTAAAAGAACAAATGGCGAGCCAAGCATATGGTACGGCCCGGACTATGATGTACGAAACTTTAGTGCGCTCTTGCTCTATTAGCTATCTGCGAACCCATAATCAAGAAAACCTTGCTAAATCATACATCGACTATGACGAGAGTAAAGGATTTATGCTGGTCAAGACCATTGTAGATAGGCTTGAAGCATATGAAAGAGAACCGGATAAATATGGTGGTACCTTAGACGGTTTTATGCGTGAGATTATTGATGCTATCAACAATTTCCAAATATAATTGGGCTATACTCAGCAAAACGAGCGACAATCATTGATTGTCGCTCGTCGCTTTTTCTCAGAACGGCTCTTTGGTTGGCAGGTTCGCGGATAGAGAGATTTATGCGCTCCGCACAAGTGCTTCGCTGTTAGTGGTATCCGCGCGACGACTTCGTCGTTCGAGTCCTGTTGTTCTGTGCAAGCACAGCACGCATATATAAAATAATAAAGAGCCTTCGGCTCTGCTTGTTTTTTCTCAGAACAGCTCTTTGGTTGGCAGGTTGCGCGGATAGAGAGTTTTATGCACTCCGCACAAGTGCTTTGCTGTTAGTGGTATCCGCGCGACGACTTCGTCGTTCGAGTCCTGTTCTGGGGCTATTTTTAGGAGTAATAGGAGTAATAGGAGTAATAGGGAGTTTAAGGAGTTTAAGGAGTTTAAGGAGTTTAAGGAGTTTAAGGATGCTCTTCCTAAGTTCCCTAAATTCTCTAAATTCCCTAAATTCCCTAACCTCCCTCAATTTTTATCAATTCCAATATAAATTGTTAAATTGCTCCCATTTAGTGAGGTTGGGGGTTATAATGTGGCAGGTTATGTGTTATTTTTGTAGTCAAACACTAAAAACATACACCGCTATGAAGAAGCTGATTTTACTCTGTGCGGCGCTCTTTGTGGTGTCGGCACTCTCTGCGCAGCAGAAGGTCTATTGCCAGATTACCAAGACTAACGATGGCAAGGGACTCTTTTCGAACTCGATAGCTATCTCTATCGACTACGGGCAGACTACCTCTACTTTCTCGGACGACCGTTTGGTGGACGAAAATGGCGACAATATAGTCTTCAACTCGATGGTCGATGCGATGAACTATATGTCGGCGCTCGGCTGGGATTTTGAACAGGCCTACACCACCGTAAGCGGCAGCGATGGCGACACCTCGTCAAAGGTCTATTGGATTCTGAGCAAGACGGTTGAGGTGGACGAGAATGCCACCGAAGGGCTGAAAAGCGCAGAAGCCTACATAGAGGAGCAAAAGTCAACTCCGAAAAGGTAAAGACCTAATAAATAATAAGGGCGAAGAGTCAATCTTCGCCCTTATTATTTTGTCAGTTCTCGCTACTTGGCAGCCATCTCCTCGGCAAAGCGTTTTGCGAACTCGGTGTTCCAGGTAATCTTTGCGGTGCCGTACTTGAAGTTGGCGTTGAGGGTGGGGTTGTAGGCTTGGGGGTCGTACTCGGCTGTGCCCTTGCCCATCTGCTCAATCAGGGTGCGCATATCGTGCAGGTACTGCATGTCGAGTTTCTCAAGGTCGCCCTTTTGCCAATCGTGACCACCATAGAATATAAGTGCCTCAGCGTCAATCTTATTTGCGGGGTCTTCGATATAGGCAAATAGTTTCTCCACGCCATCGATATATTGCTTAAACGAATCGTACGAGAAGATCCACACGCCATTTCCCGAGCCGATAGCGTCGCCGGTGAAGCATACGGGCGAGCCCTCCAAGAAGTAAAGTGTTGAGCCAACAGTGTGGCCGGGGATGGTAATGGTATTCAGCACCTTACCGCCCAGGTCAATCGATGCGCCCTCTGCAAACTTCTCGGTGCGACCCTCGGGGAAATTACCACCACGCGAGAAGTCGGCAGCGGGAATCCAGAAGAGTGCGCGCTCGTCGTCGCGGAAAGCCTCCATCATACCTGTATGGTCGCCGTGGTTGTGGGTGATTGTGATGTAGAGCTGCTTGTCGCCAATGCGGTCGTAGACCAACTTGCGCAACGACTCAACAGCGTTATCCATAGTAAGACGGTTAGAGAGGTCGATGAGCAGTGCGCTCTTCTTGCCCACAATCAGGTACATATCCGAGCAGTTGTTCTGCACAAACTGACCCTCGGCATTGGTGTAGTAACCTGCGGGGCGTGCCTCGGTGCAGTCCTCGATGTGATAGACACCCTTCTCGATAGCATCAACGGTGTAGGGGCCAACCTCTACGGGTGCGGGGAGTGGCTCTGCGCAAGCAAAGAGCGAAGCGGATGCGATAAGTGCTACCGCCATACGAATTATCTTCTTCATAATATAACTATTTTATAGGTTAGTACTTTGCTGTCAACAAAAATAGTATTTCTTCTCGATTTTTGCTACCTTTGCACCCGAAAATTTTGCATAGAGTATGAATATCACATCGGCGGAGTTTAAGTTTAGTAGCGGTAAGATTAGTCAGATACCCGACCACGGCAAGCGCGAGTTTGCCTTTATCGGTCGTAGTAATGTGGGTAAGTCGTCGCTTGTCAATATGCTGACAGGTCGTAACCTTGCCAAGGTGTCGTCTACCCCCGGTAAGACACAACATATCAACCACTTCCTTGTAAATGACAGTTGGTGGCTGGTCGACTTGCCCGGCTACGGTTATGCACGAACATCGCGAAATGCGCGCGAGAGTTTTGCCAAAATCATCACCGACTACGTCACCGCCGCACCCGCTATGCACTACCTCTTTGTGCTCATCGACTCGCGCCACGAGGCGATGAAGATTGACCTCGAATTTATGCAGATGCTCGGCCGAGAGGGCGTACCCTTCGGCATAGTCTTCACCAAGAGCGACAAGCTCTCCGCACGCCAACTCCGACTCAATGTTGAGGCCTACAAAAAGAGGCTCTCCGAGTGGTGGGAGGAGTTGCCAAATATCTTCATCACCTCCTCCGAACATCGCAAAGGCCGCGACGAGATTTTGGACTTTATTGAGGAGTGTTTGAAAGATTGTTGATAAAATTTGCTGTTGGTGGTGGTTTTCCGACCATTTAGTTATATATTTGCGGTGTAGAAACTACAAATCCAGACAATAATATGGCAATTCACAAACTTAAAATCTTTGCTTGCACCGGCTCGCACGCACTTGCCGAGAAGATAGCGAAAAGTTATGGTGTCGAGCTGGGTGACCTGAAACTCAGTATGTTTAGCGATGGCGAGTTCCAGCCCGCCTTCGAGGAGAGTATCCGCGGTTGTACCGTATTTATCGTGCAGTCGACTCCTCCTCCCGCAGAGAATCTGATGGAGCTCCTCCTGACTATTGACGCTGCTCGTCGTGCTTCGGCACACATGGTGGTTGCCGTTATGCCCTATTTCGGTTGGGCTCGTCAGGATCGCAAGGACCGTCCCCGTGTACCCATCGGTGCTAAGCTCGCAGCTAACCTCCTCGCAGCAGCAGGTGCTGACCGTGTAATCACCATGGACCTCCACGCAGATCAGATTCAGGGTTTCTTCGACATCCCTGTTGACCATATCTACGCAAGCCGTATCTTCGTGCCTTATGTTCAGCAAATGGGCTTGGAGAACCTCTCGGTGGCAACCCCCGATATCGGTGGTTCGAAGCGCGCAAACAGCTACGCCTCCTACCTAGATGCACCCCTGATTATCTGCCACAAGCACCGCGACAGACCCAACGTAGTGGGCACTATGCGCGCTATCGGCGATGTTGAGGATCGTAACATCCTTCTCCTCGACGATATGATCGACACCGCAGGTACTATCACCAAGGCTGCCGATATGTTTATGGAGATGGGCGCACGCAGCGTACGCGCTTGTGTCACTCACCCCCTCCTCTCGGGCCCCGCATACGAGCGTATCAATGAGAGTAAGCTGACAGAGGTGATTACTACCGATACTATTCCTTTGCGTACAGATAAGGATACATCGAAGTTTACCGTGCTGAGCATTGCTGATGTGATGGCCGATGTTATCGAGCGAGTACATAATTATCGTGAGATTTCGTCGCAGTTTCTCTTTGGCAAGAAATAAATAAAGCTCACGAAGTCATCTGAAAAAGCCATCTGATTGGTGATTTTTGCAAATCCCTTGCAAGCCAAATGCTCTTTACTTAGAGTAAACTCCGCTTTGTCTTGCTGCACGATGCCCAAAAATCTCTCAATCATATGACTTTTTTGGGGTGCTCACAAAGTGACTTCTTGAAGTGAGTGGGTATATCTAAAAGTTGTCTGCAATATCGAATTGCAGACAACTTTTGTTTATGGGAGTTATAGGAACTATGGGAGTTATAGGAATTATAGGAATTATGGGAGATTAAGGAGATTAATGAGATTAATGAGTTTAAGGAATATCTCTAAGTTCCCTACACTCCCTTCAATTCCCTTCAACTCATTTTTTTGGTTGGACGGAATTGGCTCGCTGCGCTCTGCTGTTGAACGAAATTGGCTCGCTGCGCTCTGCTGTTTGGCGAAATTGGCTCGCTGCGCTCGCCGATCTCGTTACTCCTTAATTTGCAAGAAAAGAGTATTCGTCAGTTTTGCCTTTGGCAATTTGCATTAATAGTTTAGCCAAGAACAAAATTCATTTTGCCCTTGGCTAAACTATTAAAACAAAGTAGGTTGCATTTTATGCAACCTACTGACGAATACTTTTTCTTGATGCGGAGAGGACGAGATTCGAACTCGTGGTACGGAATAACCCGTACGTCGGTTTAGCAAACCGGTGGTTTCAGCCACTCACCCACCTCTCCGTGGCATTATGCCTGAACTCTGCTCTTGTGGAGCGTTAAGCGGTGCAAATATAGTGATTTTTGTTTACCCACCAAACTCTTACCCAAACTTTTTGCGTTTTTTTCTTATTTTGTCCGTGGCACGACAATTTAATTCTCTCGTTCCTCTTGCAAATCCGAGCCGATAATCTTATATTTGTGATTGTTAACTAACCTAACTGTCCTATGAAAAACGTATTGTGGTATGTAATCGGTGTGCTCTGCGGAGTGTTGGTGATGATGATGCACGAGAGTGATACTGCTCAACTCGAAGCCGAAGAGGGTATCGAAGTTGTTGAGGCACAAGACGTAAACAAACCACTGCCCGGATTGAAGATGTTCGATACACCTCAGAGTAGTGTTCCCGTTAAGTATTTGCAGATAACGGAGATTTATCCAAGCGGAGAGGCAGAAGCAAGAGAGGTTGAAAAAATAGGCACCAATTACATTAATCGTGATATTAAAGTGTTGATACTGCCCAAAGAGGGAGAGAATTTCTATACAAACCAAATAGTAACTATATCATCTACTCAAAAGGCGCAACGAGTAGGGGAGTACAACACAGGTTATAGTATTCTTCCCGTTGTGCGCATTACCAATAAATAGAATATTAACACACCTAATCCGTAACTATGAAACTAACCATCAATCGTTTAGCCCTTTTGCTGGCTCTGTTGTTGTTCTCTGCTTGTGGCAATCCTGCGGCTGAACAACTCGAACTCTATATTGGCACCTACACCGCAGAGGGTAGCGAGGGTATCTATCGTGTCATCTTCGACAATGCCAAAGGCACTGCCACTGCTCCCGAACTTATGGTTGCAGTGGACAACCCATCATATCTTGCCTTCTCGCCCGACAACGCCTATCTCTATGCGGTGAGCGAGGGCGAAACCAACGAAACATCTGCTCTTAATGCCTATGCTGTTGAGGCTGGCGGTACGCTCAGTCTTCTCTCGCGTCACGCAACGGGTGGTGCTGCTCCCTGCTATGTCAAGGTGGCGGGCGACTATGTCTATACAGCCAACTATCTGGGTGGCTCGGTGAGTGTTTTCCCGATTGCGCAGGATGGCTCAACAGATGAGGCAGTGCATATTGAGAAGTTCGAGCGCGAGGGCGATGTGGCTCACCTGCACGGACTCTTCGACGCCCCAGGCCGAGAACTCTATGCCACCGATTTGGGACTCGACAACCTCTATCTTGTTGACCCCGTGACCGATACGGATAATACTTATCACTTCAACATCCTTACTACTACACACCTGCCTGATGGCTTTGGCCCGCGTCATCTTGCCACATCGGTAGATGCTTCGAGGCTCTATGTGCTGGGCGAGTTGTCGGGTGAGGTCGCTGTGTTCGACACCGAGAAGCGACCTTTTGAACTTCTGCAACTAATCCCCTCGGATAGTGTGGGTGGTGGCGGTTGTGCCGATATTCATCTCTCGCCCGATGGTCGTTTTCTCTATGCGAGCAATCGCCTGAAAGAGGATGGTATCTCGACCTTTGCTGTTGACGGTGAGGGACTTCTGACCAAGATTGACTACACCCATACAGGTATCCACCCGCGCAACTTTACTCTCAGCCCCGATGGCCGTTGGTTGCTCTGCGCCAATCGCGACTCGGACAATATCCAGATATTTGAGCGCGACCTTGATAGTGGCAAGTTGACTAATACGGGTCGGGAGATATCGCTCAGTATGCCGGTCTGCCTCCTTTGGAAAAATTAACTAAACACACCTTATTTATTAACCAACAAAAATCAAACAACAATGAAAAAACTTTTCCTTATTGCGTGTGCACTCTTCGCAATCTCTTGCGCAAAGAGTGATGGTGCTAATGGTGATGGCATCAACAAGAACAAGAATTTTATCACCATCGACGGTCCTAATCTTGTGGCTCCCGATGGTAGTAAATTCTTTATCAAGGGTACCAATGTGGGCAACTGGCTCAACCCCGAGGGCTATATGTTCAACTTCGCAAAGACCAATTCGGCAGGTGCTATCGACCTGATGTTCCGTCAGTTGGTAGGCCCCGATTTTACTGCTGAGTTCTGGGCAGCCTTCAAGGATAACTATGTTACCGAGGCCGACATCGACTTCATCGCTTCGACTGGTGCCAACACTATCCGTGTGCCTTTCCACTACAAGCTTTTCACCGATGAGGATTATATGGGCTTGACCGCAAATCAGGACGGTTTTGCTCGTATCGACCAGCTGGTTGAGTGGTGTCGCGGTAAGGGTATCTATCTGATTCTCGATATGCACGATGCCCCCGGTGGCCAGACAGGTGACAATATCGACGATAGCTACGGCTACCCCTGGCTCTTCGAGAGTGAGGCAAGTCAGGCTCTCTACTGCGACATCTGGAAACGTATCGCCGACCACTACAAGAACGAGCCCGTAATCCTCGGCTACGACCTGCTCAATGAGCCTATTGCCCCATACTTCGAGAATCAGGCAGAGCTTGATGCTAAACTTGCTGATATCTATAAGATGGGTGTCGATGCAGTTCGCTCGGTGGATAAGAATCATATCATTATGCTTGGTGGTGCTCAGTGGAACGGCAACTTCCGCCCCTTGGAGAATACCCTCTTCGATGATGGTATTATGTATACCTGCCACCGCTATGGTGGTGCGACCGATGCTAATGCTATCCGCAGTTTCATCGAGTTCCGCGACCGCGTAAACCGTCCTATGTATATGGGTGAGATTGGCCACAACACCGACGAGTGGATGGCTTCGTTCTGCAAGACTATGGTTGATAACAATATCGGCTACACCTTCTGGCCCTATAAGAAGATTGACAACAGCTGCTTTGCAGGTATCCCCGCTCCCGAGGGCTGGAATAGAGTTGTGCGCGCCTTCTCGGAGGCTCCCCGCTCTACCTATAACGAGATTCGTGCTGCTCGCCCCGACCAGACAGAGGCTCGCCGCCTGATGATGGAGTTTGTTGAGAATAGCAAGTTCGAAAACTGCAATATTCAGTCGTCGTATATCCGTGCTATTGGCCTGAAAGCAGAGTAGAAAGCCTTATATTTGAGGAACTTTGCACTCCCCTCGCGAGGCCGCCCGCAACATACTTAAATGTATGTAAGGGCGGCCTCGTTGTATAAACCTAAAATTCCTTCAATCCTATGACTCCTTCGGAGCATAAAATGAGGGTGGTTGTTGTCGCCGTACTACTCTTGGTGTGGGTATATTCGAGAGTATGGCGAATGATACAATGTCTTGTCAAGCCCATCCTCCTTCTTTGGCTCTGTTGTAAAAGAGTCCGCATTTTGTTTTGAAAATTGATTTATCTTTTCTACCTTTGCTCTTGGAAACGGTTTCTTAGTGCCAATCGGGTACGAGGGATTAAAAGGGAATGCCGTGAGATTCGGCAACAGTTCCCGCTGCTGTAAGTTCCTTTCGCTCAGAGCGAAATAAGGGTTTCGGTACGTTTGCCACTGGCCTGTATGTGGGGCTGGGAAGGCGCCGAAATGGAATAAGTCAGAAGACCTGCCGCCTCCAAGCAAAAGGATTTACCCTGCGGCGAATGGGGTTTCTGACAGAGTTTCTCGGCGGATTGGTCGGGCAAAATATGGGCATAGGGCCAAATGTTTTGCAAGAGCAAGAGCCAAACAAAAACATCGGTAAGAAAAGTGTTCGCACGCGCAGGATTTTTCCAGCGCGATTTTTTTTGATTTTGCTTGGCCTGTGGTCGGCAATTTCAAGCCCTACCTCAATCGTCAACACTCTTGATGAGAGAGGAGGGAAGTAGTGTGAAAAAGGTGGTGGTGCGGCAGAGTGAAAGGAAAGGCTCTCTGTCGCCGCCCGCCGCCGAAAAGTAAAGCAAAAGACCGGTCTTTTAAATAACAGAAAACTAACAATTTAACTGACAAATACAATGAAGAAATTTTGGACTTTTCTTGCCCTGGCTGCGGGCGTGTTGGCTCTGAGTAGTTGCGGTGGTAACCTGGGTGGCGACCCGGAGGATTTCTCGCTATCGACCGATGCGGTGTACATCACAAATGAGGGTAATTGGAGCAGCGCAAATGCCTCGCTCAGCAGCTACGACCCTGTGACCAAGGTTGTGGATAACAATGTCTTCCGTCGTAGCAACTCGGTGCCTCTCGGTGATGTGGCTCAGAGTTCGGCAGTCTATGGCGACGACCTCTATATTGTGGTTAATAATTCGGGCGTGGTGTTCCGTGTTGACCGCCAATCGATGAAGATTCAGGGCAAAATAGAGGGTCTCACCTCACCCCGTTTTATCGCTCTTGCCTCCGATAATAAGGGCTATATTTCGGAAATGTATACCAATCAGATAACTATCTTTAACCCTGCAAGTTGTGAGATTATTGGTAGTGTTACTCTGCCTGAGGATGCTTGCTCGGAACAGATGGTTGTTATTGGCGACAAACTCTACGTGGCGTGGTGGAGCTATGGCAAGAAGGTGTATGAGATTGATACCAAGACAGATAAGGTTGTCGGAGAAGTTGAGGTCGGCTTGCAGCCCTGCTCGATTGTTGCCGACAATGCGGGTAAGTTGTGGGTGCTCTCCGATGGAGGTGGCTATCCTCAGAATCCTGCCGGCTATGAGGCGCCTCGCCTGATGCGCATTAATCCCGTAACAAAGGCTGTGGAGCGCACTTTTACCTTCACCGAGGGCGACTATTTCTCCTCGCGATTGGCACTCAATGGCGCGGCTGATACCCTCTATTATACCGTTGGCGGCAAGGTGTGGCGTATGGCGGTTGGTGATACTTCGCTCCCCACGACCCCCTTTATCGATGAGGGTGTCTATTACTACTCGATGGCTGTCGACCCCGTTAGCAGCGACCTCTATGTAGGCGATGCGGGCGACTATGTAAATTCGGGTAGTGTGAGCCGTTATTCATCCTCGGGAGAGTTGATTGATAGCTTCTCGGTGGGTATTTCGCCCGGCTCAATAGTTTTTGGCACATCCAAAGTGGAGTAATGGCTCGATAATTGTTTGTCTGTCGGCAAGTTCTGCGGATTATTATTTTGGGATGATTGTGTAAAAAAATGAAAAAATATATGAAAAATTAGGCAGTTACGAAAAAATGTACTAATTTAGGGGCTTGAAAGTGGTGCTAAATATAGTGCCTGAGTGTTAACGGATTGAAAAACAGACAAATAATTTAATTTATCGATTTACTATTATGAAAAAAGCATTATTTTTGGTGATGGCCGTATTCGCTATGGCAACCGTGTGCGATGCACAGAAGGTAACTTTGAAGACTAACGTACCTACTTTGGCTTTTGGTGCTGCTAACTTGGGCGTTGAGTTTGCTATCGCTCCTAAGTGGACTCTGGGTGCTGAGGGTACTGCTGTTGTATTCAACCCCTATGATAGCTTCTATGCTAATGGTTGGTTGGCAACCGGTGAGGTTCGCTACTATACCTGCAAGGCTTTCAATGGTCACCACTTTGGTCTTTATGGCAACGCTGGTCGTTTCGGCAAGTTGAACATTGGCGAGGGCTTTATTTCGAAGGTAGCTTGCGGTGGTCAGACTGCAGCTATGGCTGAGAACGTGAAGATGGCTTCGGTTGGTCTTTCGTATGGTTACTACTTCAAGCTTGGTACTCACTGGTCGATTGACGCTACTGTAGGTGTTGGCGCAAACTACGCTGGCAGCAGAAGCGACTGGGCTTTCGGTCTTGGCCGTGCACAGCTTGCTCTTGGTTACCGCTTCTAATTAACCGAGAACCAAAATTATACAAGCGAGAGAAGTTCAATGCTTCTCTCGCTTGTTGTTTATGGGAGTGATGGGAACGTTGCGATTAAGCGAGAGCAGAGGCTGCTTGCAGACTATGCCGAGCGGGAGCAACGAAAAGACTGCGAAGCAGGATTAATTATGGGAGTAATGGGAGAAAGAGCAAAACTGAAAACTGAAAGGTGAAAAGTGAAAGAAGGGAGTTTAGGGAGTTTAAAGAATTTAGGGAGAATAGGGAATTTAGGGAAATGAAGAGAGTTGAAGGGAAATTTTCGAAAACCAATTAGGCTCTTTTGCAATGATTGGTTTTTCGGGTTTAGGGTTTACCCTCGTAGAGGGTACAAAGAAAAGAGAGATATGGGGCTGTCAAACTTGTTTGAACAGAACATATCTCTCTTTTGTTTGTAGTTGCTGCAAGGCAACTCCTAAATCCGCAAACTAATAGTACAAAAGTTTTTGGGGAGCCTTTTTACAAAAAGGCTCGAAATAAAAAGCTTTTTACAAAAAGCGGAGAAAATATTATCTCTTTTCCAGTTCCGATAGGCGTGCTACGGGGGCGATGTCGAGTGGTGCTGTGTTGCCTTGCAGGTAGTTGTAGTATCCTGATACGGCGATCATTGCGGCGTTGTCTGTGGTGAACTTGATGGGTGGCAGGTAGGTGTTCCACTTGCGTCTTCTGCCCATCTCTTCTATTCCTTTGCGCAGGCCCGAGTTTGCCGATACGCCACCTGCTATGGCTATCTCTTTTATGCCTGTCTCTTTGGATGCTTTTATGAGCTTGTTGAGCAGGATATCGACGATTGTCTTTTGGAGTGATGCGCAGAGGTCTGCCTTGTTCTCTTCTATGAAGTTGGGATTCTCGGCTATGTTGTCGCGCAGGAAGTAGAGGAACGAGGTCTTCAGACCGCTGAAACTATAGTTGAAGCCCTCTATTGAGGGCTTTGCGAAGCGGAATTTCTCGGCATCACCTTCTGCTGCGAGCTTGTCTATCACGGGTCCTCCGGGGTAGGGAAGTCCCATCACTTTTGCGCATTTGTCGAATGCCTCGCCTGCCGCATCGTCTATTGTTGTGCCTATGATCTCCATGCTTAGGGGCGAGTCCACACGCACTATCTGACTATGCCCGCCACTTACGAGCAGACATAGGAAGGGGAATTTGGGTGTGGGTCGCTCCTGATCGGGCAGGGCGATGAAGTGGGAGAGGATGTGTCCTTGGAGATGGTTCACCTCTACCATCGGAACATTTTTTGCAAGCGAGAGTCCTTTGGCGAACGACACGCCCACGAGCAGTGAGCCGAGCAGTCCGGGGCCACGCGTGAAGGCTATGGCGTCGAGTTCATCGGCTGTTATGCCTGCCTCTTTGAGGGCGGTATCTACCACGGGGATAATGTTTTGCTGGTGTGCTCTCGATGCGAGTTCGGGAATCACGCCGCCATATTTTTGATGAACGGCTTGCGAGGCTATGACGTTAGAGAGCATTACACGACCGCGCAATACGGCGGCAGATGTATCGTCGCAAGAAGATTCTATACCTATAATTATAACATCGTTGTCGTTCATTTCCAAAATTCAGATTTTTTTTGTAAAATTGTGAGTTTATTGGAGTAATAATGCGCAAAGTTATAAAAATATTATTAACGGTGGTATCGTCGCTGATTTTAGCAACGATTATTTTGCCATTGGTTATTGCTGCATTATTGGGTGTTCCTGCTGTTCAAAATGTTGTGGTTGATACACTTACCTCCTACGCAAGCGAGTTGGTGGGTATTGATATGGATGTGGAAAAAGTTCGTATCAGGGGCTACAATCAGCTCGAAATCGAAGGACTCTATATGGAGGACAGGCGAGGTGACACTATGCTCTATGTGCAACGTGCAAAGGCTAATTTGAATAAGGCGGCTATTGCTAAGGGGTCTATCATTGTGGGCGATGTGGTTGCCGAGGGTGCTTATGTCAATGTCTATCTGCTTGATACTATGAGCAATCTCTCTAACGTGAAGGAGGTTACCGATCCTAATGATGATTATGTGAGCGGAAACAGTACCTTCTCTATGGATATCAACGATATTACCCTGATTGATTCTCGCTTCGTCTATCGCGATACTATCCGCTATGAGGATGTTGTGGGTGGCGGTATCAATTGGAAGGATATGGATTTCAGTGATTTAAATGCCAAGAGTAACCATATCCACGTCAGGGGCGACAGTATATCGATGGAGTTGCACGATATCTCGTTTACGGATAAGTCGGGTGTTGTTGCCGATAGGGTGGGCGCAGAAGATTTCTCGTTGGCGGGCAGTAATCTCTATTTCAGTGGTATCACGGTGTTGACGGGTAATTCCGACCTCAATGTACCCTATCTTGGAATCTTGGCAGAGGACTGGAAAGATTATAAGCAGTTTAATGATAAGGTGCGTATCGAGGGCGAGAGTGTTGGCTCGCGTCTGGATATGACCACCCTGAGCAACTATGTACCTACCCTGTGGACACAGATACCTATCGAGCTTAGCGACCTTACGTTTTCGATAGGTGGCGTAGTGAACGATTTCGAGGGCGATATTAAAAATGTGGTTGTCAACGATATGGCACAACTTGCAACCAACTTTTCTGCGCTTGGTCTTGAGGATTTGGCTACTGCTCGATTGGCATTGGATAGCCTTGAAATGCAGAGCGAGGGTAGTGCTGTAAACGACCTTGTGGCCGAGATTTCGGGTAAAAAGTTATCTTCCGATGTTGCATCCCTTATCAGCCGCGTAGGTAGTGTGGGCGTTGAGGCGACTGTTAGGGGTCTGCTTTCTGATCTGGGCGGTAGGGTTAAGGTGACAACATCGCTCGGCTCTGTGGCTGTTAGTGGCGATGTGGCAACGAGAGGTGGAAATTATAGTGGCAAGGTGGATGTGCGTAGCCTCGATTTGGGCAGACTGCTTGCCAAGAACGACCTGGGCAAAGTGTCGCTTACGGGTGATGTCAATGCAGTGCTTGGCAAGGAGGATACTACGGCAACACTCCTCTTTGATATCTCAGAGTTAGGATTTAAGAATCACACTTTCAAAGATATATCCTTGCAGGGCGAATATATGAAACGCCTGCTGGAACTCTCGCTTGAGAGCAACGACGAGGCTGCACAACTCGCTCTTAACGGACAGATTAATCTCAACGGCACAGCACCTCGATATGATGCGCGACTCAATGTGGAGCGTGCCGATTTCCACGAGATAGGCCTCTCTGCCGATAGCGTGTCGCTCTTTGCGGGTGCATTGCGCGGGCGCGTTACGGGACGCACTTTGGAGGAGATGAGTTGCGATATCGACTTGACAGACCTCAGCTATGTGACTTCGCTGGATACTGTGACTACCGACCTTATTACTCTCGATGGCCGTAGTATGGCGGGAGATGCAAACCTGTCGCTCGAAAGTGATTTTGTGGATATAACACTCAGTGGCCCTGTTAGTTACCGTGAGGTAGTCAACTATTTTGGCAAGACTCTGTGGAGTTATCTCCCCTCACTCTCGC
>JAFNVE010000065.1 GCA_017379955.1 Tidjanibacter sp.
GAGTAATCTTTCCACTTGTCGGGGTAGCCAATCTTCACGGTGAAGTTAGCGAGTTTCTCCTGTGCCTTAGCCTTGGTCTGGTCGCCCATCCAGTCGAGTGCAGCGATATGCTCACCAAGTGCGGTTTGCAAGTTGGCAACCATCTCCAACATACGCTCCTTGTCGCTCTCGGCAAAATACTTGGAAACATAAATCTCACCAACAGCCTCCGAAAGCAACGAGTTGGGTACTGCCATAGCACGCTTCCAGCGAGCACGCTGCTCCTGCTGACCCGAAAGGGTACGCTCGTAGAACTCAAACGATGCAGTAACAAAATCATCGCTGAGCGACGATGCAGCACCATCAACCAAGTGGGTAAGGAGGTAGTATTTCAAATCCTCAACGGGTGCGGTAGCAATCAGATTGATAGTTGCGTCGAGAGCCGAGGGCTGACCAAGAATAATCTTATCGAACTTGCCTGCACCCATACCTGCAAAGTAGTTATCCCAATCCACAACGCTATACTTAGCCTTGAAGTCGGTCATCGACATAGGGTTATAACTGCGAGCAACATCGCGCAACTCCACATTGGTCCAAGCAGCCTCAGCGAGTGCATCCTCAATGCGCAAATCTGCATCGATAGCACGAAGCGCATCTGCCTCATCCATACCGATAAGGTGGAAGATGGTAGCAAGGTATTGCTTGTAGGCCTCGCGGATATGCTGGTTTGCGGGGTCGAGGTAGTAGTCGCGCTCACCCATAGTGAGGCCACCCTGCTGGATATACATCACATTATTGCGGCTGTCCATCATATCGGCATCAACACCCACACCAAAGAAAGGCGAGCCATTGGAAGCGTGCATACGATAAATCTCGGCCAATACATCCTCGCGCGAGTCGATAGAGAGGATATTCTCTACATAGCTCATAATAGGCTCCGCACCCTCAGCATTGAGGCGCACCGAGTCAAGACCAAGTTTGTAGAGGTCGCTAATCTTCTGCTCCACACTACCTGCCTCAGCCTTCGACTTAGCCATATCGGCAAAGAGTTCGTTCAGGCGGATCTCGTTCTGCTCGCGCAACACATCAAACGAGCCATAGCGCGAAAATTCGGGCTTCAAGGGATTCTTAGCCTGCCAGCCACCGGTGGCATACTGATAGAAATCGTCCTGAAGGTTGATAGTTGTGTCCAAATTGGTCAAATCAATTCCTGGAACGCTGGTACTCTGCGACTTACAGCCAGAGAGAGCCGCCAACGCAAATGCAATAATCATACACTTTTTCATGTTAATAAAGTATTAAAGACCCGCAAAGATATTTTATTTCAGGCCGAATATCAAACCTATTAGCGAAAAAATAGACCTCGCGGCACGATATTCGCTCCTGAGCAACAATGTAAACATAAAATCAAGTAGTTAAGATGAAAAGATTAATCGTAATTATTATGGCAACAACACTTAGCACAACACTCTCTGCCCAACAGCTTTCAGCCGAAGAGAGCGACCCCAAAACCACAAAATACATGCAGGGCTACCCTCCCCCTGCCGACAAGCGCATCAATGCACGCGACGGCTCCTTTTTCGAATTTCCCGCCCTGCGTTACAGCGTCTGCCATATGAGGGAGTTTATGCCCACGGTCGGCGTTGAGAGGCTCAACCGAACACCCACGCACTGCTTTGAGTACTGCCTCGACCCCAATATCGACAACCTTACATTTACCCCGACAGGAACAACAGACACACTTACATTTGCCGAGTCGCTACCGCTGAACTACACAGACGGCATACTGATTCTGCATCGCGGAAAGATTATCTACGAGCGTTACTTTGGCGAACTCACTTCTGAGCGAGTGCATGCAGTGATGTCGGTCACCAAGTCGCTAACGGGAACTCTTGCCTCGGTATTGGCAGTGGAGGGGGTGATAGACACAGCACAAACCGTGGCCTACTACATCCCCGAACTTGCCGAGTCGGGATTTGGCGATGCCACGGTGCGTCAGGTGATGGATATGACAACCGCAATCAAATACAGCGAAGACTACACCGACCCAGAGGCTGAGGTGTGGAAATTCTCGGCAGCAGGCAATGC
Organism: Tidjanibacter sp.; assembly: GCA_017379955.1. Lineage (GTDB taxonomy): Bacteria > Bacteroidota > Bacteroidia > Bacteroidales > Rikenellaceae > Tidjanibacter. The sequence continues at coordinate 2,068 of JAFNVE010000065.1, forward strand.
GATGATAGAACACCCCGAGGGGACACCACAAGGCTACTACGACTATCTACCGCAGATTGTTAAGGATGGCGAGCACGGCAATGTATTTGGCTATCGCACGGTAAATAGCGATGTGCTTGGTTGGATTATTGCACGCGCATCGGGTAAAACGGTTGCCGAGTTGATGCAGGAGGTATTTTGGGGCCAGATGGGTATGGAACTCGATGGGTATTATCAGGTGGATGCGCTCGGTATTCCCTTTGCAGGCGGTGGCTTTAATGCCGGACTTAGGGACTTGGCACGCTTTGGCGAGATGATTCGACTTGGTGGCACTTGGCGAGGAGTTCAGATAATCCCAGAGGAGGCAGTCAAGGATATCACCGAGGGTGGTAGTGCCGAGCCTTTTGCCCGCTCAACCTATGCCAAAGGGCTTCCAGGATGGAGTTATAGAGATATGTGGTGGAAGAGCAATAATAAGGATGGTGCATTTATGGCGCGTGGCGTTCACGGACAGGCAATATATATAGACCCCGCAGCTGAAATGGTGCTTATTCGCTTGGCTTCAAGCGACAAGGCAAGCAACACCTTGCTCGACCCGATGTCATTACCGGCATATCAAGCAGTAGCAGATTACTTGAAAGGGAAGAGGGAGATTTAGGGAGTGTAGGGAATTTAGAGAATTTAGGGAAAATTCTTCAAACTCACTGAGTTCACTAATCTCCTTAAACTCTTTAAACTCCCTACAAAAAACTGAGAGCAGTTCGATACTGCTCTCAGTTTTAGTAAATTTTGAATCTTGAATTTTGCATTTTGAATTAAAAAGTCATATGATAGAGGAAATTTTGTGCTTCGTGATGAAAGGCGAGCCGAAGTTTACTGAGCGTAAATGAGGCGAAGCCTTTCGAAGGAAGTGCAAAATTAACCAATCAGATGGTTTTTTACCCTAGGGCAACATCCAATATCATCATCACAGTAAACCCTGCCATCACACCCCAAGTGCCGAGGTGGGAGTGTTCAGAAATCTTGGCATCGGGTATCAAATCTTCGGCAACAACAAAAATCATCGCACCTGCCGCAAAGGCCAACATCCACGGATGCAAATCGATAATATGGGTCGAAAGATAGTAGCCAAGCAGTGCCGACAGAGGTTCAACAACACCACTTGCGGTGCCAAACCAAAAGGCTCTGCGATTGCTACCCACAACATTTCGCATCGGGAGCGCAACGGCAGCACCCTCGGGGATATTCTGCACACAGATACCGATAGCCAAGCCAAGCGCAGCCATATATGCCGCCATATCGCCCGCCACGGCAGCCGCACCAAAGGCAAAACCCACTGCCAAGCCCTCGGGGATATTGTGAATAGTTACGGCAAAGAATAGTTTTATTGTTTTGTGTATCTGCGATTTGGGGCCTTCCTCCTCGTGAGTGTGGTTGTGGATATGAGGAATAACCCTGTCGAGCAGCACAAGGAAGAGTCCACCAATCAAGAAGCCAACAGCGGCAGGCACCCAACTCAGGTCACCCCACTTAGCACTTGCGCTATCGATAGCAGGTATCAGCAGCGACCAAACGGAGGCGGCAATCATAATACCTCCCGCAAATCCCAAAAACAGAGTATTCAATCTCTCCGACAGTTCTTTGCGCACAAAGAGCACCACCGCAGAGCCGAGGGTTGTACCCAGAAAGAGCAGTACAAAACCCAATATAGTCAGTTGTGTTGTAGTCATATTCTCTAATTATTTCAATCTCTTTAATAATTGCTATAACACAAAAATACACAAATTTTTCCAATTCGCACCATTGGAACACTCTTTGACAAAGGCAATCGGTAAACCAAAACCGATGTATTATGTCAAGATTTTTATTCGTTTTAGCAGTTGCACTCAGCACCACAATCACAAGTAAGGCTCAGAGTGCAATAGAGATAGAAGTCAACTACACTACCGAATTTCTCTACGGATTTGACACCGACAAAGCCAATTGGGCCAATGTTCTCGATGTTGATTTTTCGCGTAATCTATGGCGGGGTGGAAATATTCGCCTCAACCTACTCTCATCGGACAATCTGCGCGACACGCGAGGCAAAGAGCCGATTGCACCCGATTTGGAGATATTCTCAGCCATTGAGGAGGAGAGCAGCCCGCTCACTCTGTTTATCTTCGGTATCAGTCAGAAAATCGGCATATCGGATGTATTTCTCGGGGTGCGTAACGTAAACGAAGATTACTTTGACACCCCTTGGAACTCGCTATTCACTTCCCCATCCAATGGACTATATCCCTGCATCTCGGAGGGCTACCCGCTTGCAGATGCGCCACGTTCGGCTCTCTGTCTGCATAGCGAGATGCGATTTTCGGAGCGTTGGCTCTACAAGAGTTCGCTGTACAATGGCGTAGCGACAAATGATTGGCTGAGGGTATTCAACTTCCGTCCTCGCAAACAAGGTCTCCTTGCCATCTCCGAACTCAGTTATTCGGGTCGCGAGGGGAGTTATGTTGGCTCCTATCATCTCGGGACCGTATTTGGCGACTGCTACGATGAGGAGAGAGGCAAGAAGGTCAAGAACGACTCATTTTGGCTACTTGCCGAGCAACCTCTCTACTATTCCCGTAGCGGGCAGACATTGCAACTACTCTTGCAGGGTGGCTACTCCACTGCGGGCAGTTGTCGCGGTTACTTTGGCATTGGCACCATTTGGCGCGGGCTATTCCAAAAGAGTGACTATGTAGGTCTGTTGGCTCAACGCTCGTTCCACGACGCGGGCGACGAGACAGATTGGGAACTCACCTATGCTATGGAGTGGGGACCGGCAACCATACAGCCCGCACTGCACCTGCTCTTTGGTGGGGATAAGACCCGCGCCATTGGTGTGATGAAGATAGTGATGGAGTTCAACTAAGCACCTTTTATTATTGTTCGTCCTATCCACACCAGCACAAGACCAAGCAGGAAGGTTGCCGAGGAGTACAAGGCAAACTGAAACCAACGATGGTCGGCAAGGAGCAGATACATATCATCAGCAAAGGATGAAAAAGTTGTCAAACCACCACAAAAGCCTGTGATAAGAAAGACATTTGCCACAGGCGATACCAATTGGTGTCGCTCGGCAAGGCCAAAGAGAATACCAATCAGAAAACTACCCACCAGATTGACCACAAAAGTCCCCCACGGAAAGTGGCTATGGGTGAGATGGGTAAAGAGTTTGCCTGTCAGGTAGCGGAGAGCGGAGCCGAAAAAGCCACCAAGTCCAGCGAAGAAGATAAGTTTTAAGGTCTGCATAATTGTACAATATTTAAGGTTAAACACATTTGCCGCAAAGGGCAATTCTAATGCCACGAATAGTTCACGGAGAGGTGTGGCAAAGTATTTGTTTACTAAAAATCACGTCATCGAGTCGGAAGGCTCGGTGATATCACTAATTAAAAAATCAAAACTATGCATTTGACACCGAAAGAGATTGACAAACTGATGTTGCTCTCGCTTGGCGAGATTGCCGAGCGTCGCAAACAGAAGGGGTTAAAACTGAACTACCCCGAGTCGGTAGCCTACATCACCAGCGCAGCACTCGAAGGAGCTCGCGAGGGTAAGAGCGTCGAGGAGGTGATGAGCAGTGCCGCCAAGGTACTCACCCGCGATGATGTGATGGAGGGGGTTGCCGATATGATAACACTACTCCAAGTCGAAGCGGTATTTACCGACGGCTCGCGATTGGTTAGTATTCATAACCCCATAAAATAGAGCAGATTATGAAAGAGAACAACAAACAACTTTACCCTAGCAAAAAGGGATTCACGCCTGATAAACCTATTGCAGTTGGGGGTGTACTCACAGCCCAGGAGCCTGTTGAGTACAATGCGGATTGTAAGTCGACAAAGATTGAGGTGCGCAACACGGGCGACAGACCAATACAGGTTGGCTCGCACTACCACTTCTTTGAGGTAAACCGATACTTGGAGTTCGACCGTCCCGCCACTTTTGGCACACACCTCAACATACCTGCAACGACCGCTGTACGATTTGAGCCGGGCGAGAGCAAGATGGTGGAGGTAGTGCCTTTCGGAGGCAAACAGCGAATTATTGGCTTCAACGGACTTGTCGAGGGCTATGCAGGCGAGGAGGATGCACCAACATATCTTCCCAATCGCCACCGCGCATTTATGCGAGCGCACAAGCGAGGTTTCCGCTCGACAGCCGAGTGTTGCAACCATCATCAAGATACAGAAAAGTGTAAAACAACTAAAAAGGAGTAGTAATGGCGACAATATCGAGAGAACAATACAATAATCTCTTCGGCCCGACAGTGGGCGACCGTATCCGCTTGGGCGATACAGACCTCTACATTGAGATAGAACGCGACCTGCGCACAATGGGTGACGAAGTGGTTTATGGTGGCGGTAAGACCCTGCGCGATGGTATGGGACTTGCTAATAGTCTGAGTGGCGATCAAGGCTCACTTGACCTGGTGATTACCAACGTAACCATATTGGACCCCAAATTGGGTGTCGTTAAGGCCGATGTAGGTATCAAGGATGGTAAGATTGCCGGTATCGGCAAATCGGGCAACCCCAACACCATGCGTGGTGTATCGCCCAATCTGGTGACAGGTGCTTCGACAGATGCAATTTCGGGTGAGCACTTGATTCTCACGGCCGGTGCTATCGACAGCCACGTTCACTTCATCTCACCCCAACAGGCGGAGGCTTGCCTGAGCAACGGTATCACCACACTGATTGGTGGTGGCGTTGGTCCTACCGACGGCACTAACGGCACAACAATCACCTCCGGCAAGTGGAATATCGAAAAGATGATTCAGTCTGCCGAGGGCCTGCCTATCAATATCGGTTATCTCGGCAAGGGCAACTGCTCAGTGGCCGGGCCTATCGAGGAACAGATTTTGGCGGGTGCTTGCGGATTAAAGATTCACGAAGATTGGGGCTCAACACCTGCAGCAATTCGTCGTGCAGTATCGGTTGCCGATCGCTTCGATGTGCAGGTAGCAATCCACACCGACACGCTCAACGAGGGTGGTTATGTGGAGGATACGATTGCTGCTATAGACGGTCGTACAATCCACACCTATCACACCGAGGGTGCTGGTGGCGGTCACGCTCCCGATTTGTTGAAGATGGCCTCTCAGCTCAACGTACTCCCCTCTTCGACCAACCCCACCCTGCCCTTTGGTATCAACTCGCAGGCCGAGCTCTTCGATATGATTATGGTGTGCCACAACCTCAACCCGAAGATTCCTTCGGATGTTGCTTTTGCAGAGAGCCGTGTGCGTCCCGAGACTCAGGCAGCCGAAAACGTACTTCACGACTTGGGTGTGCTGTCGATGATTACCTCCGACTCGCAGGCTATGGGTCGTGTAGGTGAGTCGTTCCTCAGGGCTATCCAAATGGCATCGTATATGAAGAACGTCAGTGGTAAACTCCACGAAGACAGCGACCACAACGACAACTTCCGCGTATTGCGCTACCTGGCTAAGGTAACAATCAATCCCGCTATCACCTTTGGTGTATCCGATATTATCGGCTCTGTTGAGCGTGGTAAGATGGCCGACCTTGTATTGTGGGAGCCCGCCTTCTTTGGCACAAAGCCCAAGATGGTGATTAAGGGCGGTATGATTAATTGGGCGCAGATGGGTGACCCCAACGCCTCACTGCCCACTCCTCAGCCTATCTATATGCGCTCGATGTTCGGCTCATTTGGCAAGGCTATGCCTAAAACCTGTCTGACCTTTACTTCGCGTGCTGCTTGGGAGAGCGATATTGCGCACCGACTCGGTTTGGAGCGAGGAATATACCCCGTCAGTCGCACCCGTTCACTCACAAAGGAGCAGATGATTCTCAACTCCGCAACACCTCACATTGAGGTCAACCCCGACACCTTTGAGGTAAGGATTGACGGTAAGGTAGTCGAGATTGCTCCCGCAAAAGAGTTCTCCTTGGCTCAACTCTATTGGTTTAGTTAGCAGACAAAAGCTATGAAAATCTATACACAAATTATCGGTAACACCGCCTCGCCACATTGGGCAGAGGCAACACAGAGTATCGAGAAGGAGTATATAGACCTTGACCACTGGTCGGCTCAAAAGAGCCGATTGGTGGCAACGGGGTCACTCGGCAACACCTACGCCATATCGCTCGACCGTGGGCGACGCCTTAGCGATGGTGATATCATCTACTACTCCGCCGAAGAGGGACGTGCTGTTGTAATTCGAATTTCGCTCGACGAGGTGATGGTAGCAACGCTCGACCCCGAGAGGATGGGGAGTGTAGAACGACTCTTAACAAGCGCAGTCGAACTTGGTCACGCACTCGGCAACCAACATTGGCCCGCCGTGGTGCGAGGAGCCCAGGTATTTGTACCAATGAGCATAGACCGCAAGGTGATGGAGAGTGTGATGAAGAGCCACCCAATCGAGGGGTTGGAGTATGAGTTTAGGCCGGGCAGTGAGATAATTCCCTATCTCTCGCCCCACGAACTGCGACTACTCTTTGGAGGCTCGACAGAGCAATGCTACCACAACCATAACCACTCGCACAATGAGCACCACCACACGCACTCTCATCACAAAGTCCACGCTCACGGGAAAGATTAGCCGACTGCTACGACTACTCCAATATGGCGACTCGGCACTGCCGATTGGGGGTTTCTCCTTTTCGGGCGGTGTAGAGAGTGCAGTGGCAAGTGGACTGTTAAGAGGCGCAGAGGAGTTGGAGGGCTATTTGCGCCAATCGTTACGTTGTGCGGCACTCACCGATGGTATTGCCGCCCTACACGCCCACAGATGGGCGATGTTGGGCAATACTGATGCTATTGTCGAGGTCGATTGCCGACTCTACCGCACAAAACTCCTTGCCGAGAATCGTCAGATGTCGCTTCGTCTCGGCTCTCGTTTGCTCTCTTTGGCTCACACTACGCTCCAATCGGAGTTATTGGCTGAGTATGCGGAGAAGGTATCGCAAGGCAGAGCCTATGCAACACACGCAGTGGTTTTGGCCACTACGCTTGCCGAGGTGGGTGTGGATGAGCAAGGAGTATGGTCGGTGCTTATGGCAGGGGTAGAGAATATGGTATTGGGGGCTTCGCTGCGCACTATGCGGGTAACTCACATAGAGACACAAGCAATACTTCATCGCACTGCCACCTACATTGAGAAGTTATATGCAGAGGCAGTGGAACTTAGGCTCGACGATATGCAGAGTTTCGCTCCTATGTTGGAGATTGTGGCTGCCCTGCACGAGAGAGGAAACGAGAGATTGTTTATGAATTAGAAAAATGGTATGAAAATGAGTTGCAGAATAGGAATTGGAGGCCCTGTCGGGTCAGGCAAAACAGCACTTATTGAGGCTATTACGCCACGACTACTAAACAAAGGGTTGAGTATACTGATTGTAACAAACGACATAGTCACCACCGAGGATGCAAAGCACGTTCGCCACGTTCTGCGTGGTGTGCTTGCCGAGGAGAGGATTATTGGTGTCGAGACGGGTGCCTGTCCACACACAGCCGTTCGCGAGGACCCATCGATGAATCTGGCGGCTGTGGAGGAGATGGAGGCACGCTTTCCCGATGCCGATGTGGTATTCATAGAGTCGGGAGGAGATAATCTGACACTGACATTTAGTCCGGCACTTGTCGATTTCTTCATTTACGTTATCGACGTGGCGGCAGGAGATAAGATACCACGCAAGGATGGTCCGGGGATTACCCACTCCGATATCCTTGTCATCAATAAATTCGACCTTGCGCCCTACGTTAAGGCCGATTTGGATGTAATGCGCAGAGATTCTAAACTTATGCGCGGAGATAAGCCCTTTGTCTTTACCAACTGCTTTACGGGCGAGGGAATTGACACGCTTGTCGAGATGATTGAGCAGTTAGCACTATTTGACATAGTTGAACAATGAGCAGACCAATACCCACAGAACTTGCCCCCTATCTGCGTCAGCCACCAGCAATGCAGGCAGGGGCTACGGGAAAGTTTGGAGAGCTGGAACTCTACTTTGAGGCTACTCCGAGTGGCAAAACGGTGCTTCGTCACCTCTACCGTCGTGCGCCACTGATTGTGCAGCAGGCACTCTATTTCGATGAGGAGTTGCCCACAATGCCGTGTGTCTATATTCTCTCCTCAGGTGGGCCAAATGTCGATGGCGACCGCTATCGTCAGGTGTTTCGTCTGGGAGAGGGTGCAATGGCACATATCTCAACCGGAGCAGCCACAAAGATAGCCCCGATGCGCTACAATCACGCCTCTATGCATCAAGAGATTAGACTTGCCGATGGGGCATACTTAGAGTATCTTCCCGAGCCAACTATTCCGTGCCGAGAAGCACGCTATCGGAGCGAGTGTCAGATAACAATAGCCCCAACAGCGACTCTGTTTTACAGCGAGATATACACCTCCGGCAGACGTCATCACAACGGTGAGAGTTTCCGTTACGACCTGCTCTCACTCTCCACCACAGCAAGGAGAGATAGTGGCGAGGAGTTATTTAGCGAA
>JAFNVE010000066.1 GCA_017379955.1 Tidjanibacter sp.
ATATCGAGCATAGGCGAAAAGGTCCAGCGGATACCCGCAGCGGTAGCCTCCTCAGCAGCCACACGAGCACCTGCCTCTACCATCTCGGGGTCGAACGATGCGGCCAGACCCAGAGGAATAGGGAAGATAGTCTTGAAGCCGTGGATAACATCGCGCGAGAAGAGCACGGGGATACCCAGACGCGACTCCTCAACAGCAGCACGCTGAATACGGTTGATAACAGCGGGGTCAACAAGGTTGAGGATTGAGCCAACCTTGCCCTCTTTGGCTGCCGATACCATCGGCTGCTCACGCGAGAAGGAGAGCTGGTTCATCTGGCCAATCTTCTCTTCGAGAGTCATCTTTGCGAGAAGCTTCTCGACGCGCTTCTCAACATCATCTTTGGGTGCAGCAAAACCGCACACCAGACCTGCAACACACACAGTTGCAATCAGTCTAAGAAATTGTTTCATAATTCGGTTTTTGTTTGGTTTTAAATAAGGTGTATTATTGCTTGTTCAAGAAGTCACTTACAACAAAGGTGCTACCTCCCACCAAAATCATATCCTCAGCCCCTGCCGCCTCGCGTGCCGCATTGTAGGCAGCCTCAACAGTGGGCTGCACCTCACCCAGCAAGCCATACTTTGCAGCGGCAGCCGCCAACTCCTCGGCAGGCATCGCCCTCTCGACCGAGGCACGGGTGAAGATGTAGTAAGCATTTTGGGGCAACAGAGGTAGTATCTCGCCCAAATCCTTGTCATTGGCAAGGCCGAAAATCACAAAGAGTTTGCGATAGTGGCACTTAGCCACCTGAGCCGTTACCTCCTTGATACCGTGAGCATTGTGGCCTGTATCGCACACCACCATCGGTTCGGTGAGCACCACCTGCCATCTGCCACGCAGACCCGTAGTCTCGCACACTGTGCGGCAACCGCTGAGCAGAGCGCGGGTGGAGATATTCAGAGGTGTGTCGTGGCGGAGCAGGGTGACTGCCGTGCGCACGGTGAGGATATTTTTGCGCTGGTAGTGGCCAGCCAAGTCGAGTTCGAGTGTCTGTGTGCGACCATCGCAGGGGCGGTGGAGGTCAAAACTGCTCTTGTTGTCATCAAAGCGGCTCTCCACAACCTCCCAAGTCTGGTCTGCGAAGAGGAGTTTGGAGTGGTTGCGCTTTGCCACCTCGCGGAACACCTCATCGGTCTCGGGATGGCTCTCGCCAACAATCACGGGAATACCACGCTTGATGATACCCGCCTTTTCGCCCGCAATCTTTTCGAGTGTGTCGCCCAGATAGCGGGTATGCTCCAAACCTATGTTGGTGATAATCGAGAGGATAGGCTTGATGATGTTGGTAGCATCCAAGCGACCGCCAAGCCCCGTTTCGATAACTGCCACCTCAACATCCGAGTCGGCAAAGTATTGGAACGCCATAGCGGTTGTAGCCTCGAAGAACGAGAGGCCGAGGCTCTCCATCTCCTCGCGGTGCTCCTCAACGAAGCGCACCACATATCGCTCCGAAATCTTCACTCCGTCGACCTTGATGCGCTCGCGGAAGTCGGTGAGGTGGGGCGAGGTGAAGAGGCCCACTCGATAGCCAGCCTGTTGCAGTATGGAGGCAAGGATGTGTGCCACAGAGCCTTTGCCGTTGGTACCCGCAACGTGGATTGTAAAGTAGTTGTGCTGGGGGTTGTCGAGTTGTTTGCAGAAGGTGGCGATATTCTCAGTTCCCTCCTTGTAGGCTCCTGCGCCAATGTTCTGGAAGAGAGGGAAACGGTTGAAGAGGTATTGCACCGTCTGCTGATAGGTCATTCTATTCTCCATATTTTTTCTGTTTTGCTTATTTTTTCTTCTTGGTGTTGGTGGGGTTTGATTTGGGTTTGGGTGTTGGCTCCTCTGCCTTGCGACGGAAGTAAATCGCTACATAGTAGAGTATTGCAAGCGGGAAGAGCAGATTGCTGATACGAGCAATATAGTCACCCATACGCGAGTAGAAGGTTACTCGACTATTGAGTGGCACCTCGGCAGTTATCGTACCTCGCTCGTCCCAGCCGAGTCTTTCATCCAGCACCTTGCCGGTGGGGGTGATAAAGCCCGAGATACCGGTATTTGCCGAGCGAGCAATCGAACGACGATTCTCGATAGCCCTCAGGCGCGAGTAGGAGAAGTGCTGACGATGACCTGGGGTGTCGTGCCACCAGCCATCATTGGTGATGACGAACATCACCTCTGCACCCTCGGCTACGGGCTTGGAGAAGTGTTCGCCATAGATAGACTCATAGCAGATTTGTGCCGACGATGGGGCATTCTTGCCACGCGGGTCGCGGAATACGGTGACGAAGTTGTCAGTGCCAAGACCGCCCGTCGTACCCCCAAGGCTGACAATTGTATTCTCCAAAATGTTTAAAATCTTCCAATCGGGCATCATCTCTACGCCGATTACAAGTTTCGACTTGTGGTGGCGTGCGAGGGTGTCGGTGCCGTTGAGTCGGAAGGCGGTATTGTAGCGGTCGAGCCAATAGATGCCGAGTTGTCGTGCCGTGCGTGTGGGGCGTGAGTCGCTCATATAGCGGCGTGAGGTCATAGCACCCACCACCATCTCCGCCTCGGGATAGTGCGACGCCATAAACTCGTTGTAACGCCTCATCACCTCCGACGATAGGGGCTGCTCCTCCCAAATCCACTCCGAGGAGGAGATATCGCCAAGCACGGTCTCGGGCAGAACAATAAAATCTACATCCTTGGGTGCCTCACTTGCAAGCGAGAGCATAATCATATCCTGCTGTTCGCGGGGGATGGTATATTTCTCCTCGTAAGGCTCGAAGTTGGGTTGAACGACGGTAACCTTTGCCTTCGGCAACTCCTCATATTTGGGCTGACAGAGTGCCACAACGCCCGAAACGATGATTGGCAGAACGACAACCACTGCCGCCATTACCGCCTTAGGCTTACAGCCCTTGCCTGCTCGCACCGCCTCGAAGATAGCGATATTGGCAAGCAACACCCACAGCGAGCCACCAAAGACACCTGTCCACTCATACCACTGCACCGCCCACGGCTGATTGGCAAAGCCATTGCCGAGCAGCAGCCACGGGAACGACACCTGACCGCGCAGGTAGAGATGTTCGGCAGCAATCCACCCTGTCACAAGCACCAGGTAGGCAAACGAACGCTTGGTGCGCAGACGGAAATAGTGATATAGCATCATCACCGCTCCGAAGAGGGTCATCTGTATGATTGTTGCGGCGATAGTGCCCACAGCGGCGGCATACCACACCCACCAGGTGCAGGCAGCACACCACAACCCGAAGGTGAGTGCCACCCATCCGTAGGCCTTCCAGAAGGGGCGACGACCCTTGTCAAACTCCTCCAAGAGCAGAAGCAGGGGTACAAATGCGGGAAGCAGGAACAAGCCTCCGCCACCCAACCACGCAAGGCTGAGAAGCAGAACGCTCAATAGCGATAAAAGAACTCTTTTTGACATCGCGATTAGTTATTATACTGCAAATATAATGTATTTTTGCTATTTTTGCACGCAAAGAGATTTTTGGTGTAAGAAGTGGTGGATACTCCCTCCATTTCAGCCACCCGAAAAGCAACCGACAGAGATATGTGGATAGATCTTTTTCTCAGAGGACTCCTTATCGGAGTTACCGCCTCGCTCCCGCTGGGGCCTGTGGCTATATTGTGCATACAGCGCACTCTGAGCAAGGATTTGCGCTCGGGCTTTGTATCGGGATTGGGGGCTGCCTCGGCCGATATGATATATGCGGCGATGGCCTTTTTCTCGCTCTCGTTTGCTCAGGCACTCTTCACCGAGCACGCCACGATTGTCAAGTTGGTGGGTGGTGTCTGCATCGCCACTATCGGCATCCACATCTTCCTCACTAACCCCGAGGTGCAGATTCGTCGCAACCGCTCGGGTAAGGGGTCGCTGTGGCAGGATTTTCTGTCCGTCTTTGGCGTTACGCTTGCCAACCCGACCTACATACTGATTTACGTCACCCTCTTCGCCACCTTCGGACTGAGCAACGATATCGGTGAGTTGAAGGGTATGGCGATGCTGACCGGAGTATTTGCCGGTTGTGCGGGCTGGTGGTTACTGCTTACGTCGCTGATTAACTTGTTGCGTAGCAGGTTTACTATCAAGCACTTGCGTTGGCTGAACAGAATTTCGGGCGGAGTGATTGCCTCGCTCGGTACAATAACTTTGTTATCAACTTTGTTTAATCTCTATATTGAGTATATAGATGAACTCTTCTAAAAGCAGAAAGAAAATTGTTATCGCCATCGACGGCTTCTCATCGTGCGGCAAGAGCACATTTGCCAAGATGATTGCCGCCAGATTGGGCTATATCTTTATCGATACGGGCGCAATGTATCGTGCCGTGACACTCTACGCACTCGAAAATGGCGCAATCCAGAACGGTATGGTCAATGAGCAGAAACTCAAAGAGTTGCTCGACCGCATCGCCATTCAATTCCGCTTCAACCCCCAGCGTGGCGCGAGCGATATCTATGTTGATGGCGAGTGGGTCGAGGGCAAGATTCGCACTATCGAGGTGAGCAACCTTGTGAGTGCCGTGAGCCAGATTCCCGAGGTGCGCACCAAGTTGGTGGCTATGCAGCAAGAGATGGGCAGAGATAAGGGCGTGGTGATGGATGGCCGCGATATCGGCACTGTGGTATTCCCCGATGCCGAGCTGAAACTCTTTATGACTGCCGACCCTCACATCCGCGCACTCCGCCGCTACGAGGAGCTGAGAGAGAAAGGCGACAATGTATCGCTCGCAGAGATTGAGCAGAACATCATCGACCGCGACCGTGCAGACCAGAGCCGAGCAATCAGCCCCCTGCGTCAGGCTGAGGATGCGGTGGTGCTCGACAATAGTTATATGACCCTGGAGGAGCAGATGGATTGGTTGTTCCGCGAAACTGTTCTGGGCCAATTAGTTGATTAGCAGATGATTGAAAGAGTAGTCATAGACGAGAAATCGGGCTTTTGCTTCGGAGTGGTGAATGCTATCAGCAGTGCCGAGAAGGCGTTGGCTGAGGGTGGTGTGCTCTACTCGCTGGGCGATATTGTCCACAATGGCAGTGAGGTGCGCCGATTGGAGGAGATGGGACTTATCACCATCGACCACTCACGCATACCCTCGCTCGGTGGGCAGAAGATGTTGATTCGCGCACACGGCGAGCCACCCACGACATACGCCACAGCCAAGGAGTATGGTGTAGAGATTATCGATGCCACCTGCCCTGTGGTTGCCCGACTGCAAAAACTTGTGGTTGAGGCATTTGAGTGTATGGAGAAGGTAGGCGGTCAGGTACTTATCTTCGGCAAGCGAGGTCACGCCGAGGTGGTTGGTCTGACGGGTCAGATTGGCGAACAGGCGGTGGTTGTGGAGAAGATTGAGGATTTGGCGAGTGTCGATTTCTCGCGCCCCATTTTCCTCCTCTCGCAGACCACGCAGAGCAAGGCACAGTTTGAGCAGGTGAGAGATTATGTTCTCGCCCACGCTGCCGACCCCGAACAGGTGGTGATTCGCGATACTATTTGTGGTCGTGTGTCGGGTCGTGAGGGCCATTTGCGCGACTTTGCAGCAAGCCACGATGCGGTGGTATTTGTCTGTGGCAGAAAGAGTTCCAACGGTAAAGTACTCTTTGAGGTCTGCCGTTCGGCAAATCCCAACTCCTACAAGGTGGAGGATGCCACCGAACTCGATATGAGTCTGCTTGATGGATGTCGCTCGGTGGGTGTGTGTGGTGCCACCTCTACCCCACTCCGACTGATGGAGGAGGTTGCCGAGGCAATTCGCAACAAAGGATAAAAAGCAAACTAATAAACGCAAAACGGTCGATAGCAATACGACCAAAATGTACAAAAAAATGGGAAAGTATTTCAAAAGAGCAATATGCTATTTCATTAAGATAGTGGCACTTATCATTGGTATCTACGCACTGATGTGGGTTACGGGTACTGCGCGTGTCAGCACCGAGGCCTTCTGGGCAGAACTCTTCACCAGCCGCCGGGGTGTGTTGTTGTGGAGCGCGGTGTTTGTGGTGTCGTTGCTCTATCCCCTCTATGGCTTTGTGCGCCGTACCGTTAAGGCAAGCGTGACAGCCGATTGGGAGGAGATTTACAGAGCCTTTATCGTGGCGGGCTATGTCAAGGGCGACAGCGTGGGTGGAGTGACCACCTTCCGCGTGTCGAGCCCTGTGCGCCGCCTGATTATGGTGGGCGACGATGCAATCACAGTGACCGACAATGGCGACGGCACAATCACCCTCGACGGAGTTCGTAAAGAGGTGGTACAGATAGAGTTCCGCATCCACTCCTATATCGACAATAAGGTAATCGACCCCAACGAGGAGCACTTCGAGCGCGCCACTGAGGAGAGAGTTGAGGTTGTCGAGGCGGAGGTTGTCGAAACTATTGATACCGAAGAGGCTACAACCCCCACCGACAAAATGTAAAAAGGTATGAAGAAGATAGTTCGTCGTATTGTGGTTGCTCTTGCGGCACTTGGGGCACTCTTGGTGCTTCCCTCGGCTGTGGTGGGCGATGGTTTCTCGCTCGGCAAGAGTATGGAGATACTTGTCAATGTTCTTCGCAACATTTCTCTCTATTATGTTGATGAGGTTGACCCCAACCAATTGTTGAAAGATGCCACAACCGGTATGGTGCGCAACCTCGACCCCTACACCGAGTTTATCTCGGAGAGCGAGGTGGAGGGATTTGAGCTGATGACCACAGGCAAGTATGGCGGTATCGGCTCGCTGATTCGTCAGAAAGGCGATTGGGTACTCTTCGCTGAGCCTTACAAGAACTCCCCTGCCGACAAAGCGGGCATTCAGATTGGCGACCGATTGTTGGAGATTGATGGTCGCAACGCACAGGGTATGACCACCGAGCAGGTGAGCAACGCCCTGAAAGGCGAGCCCGGCTCGAAAATCAAGATTAAGGTGCAGAAGTGGCTCACCGACGAGGAGGTGGAGATGCGCATCGAGCGCGAGATAATCACCATCCCCGGCATCCCCTACTACGGTATGTTGAACGACAGTGTGGGTATCATCTCCCACAACGACTTCACGGAGAATTGCAGTGTTGAGATGCGCCGTGCCGTAGAGGCACTCAAAGCGCAGGGAGCCAAGGCCCTGATTCTCGACTATCGTTCCAATGGCGGTGGTCTGCTCAGCGAGGCGGTTGCCACTCTCTCGCTCTTCGTGCCACGCGGCATCGAGGTGGTGAGCACCCGCGCAAAGGATAGCGCGAACAACAGCACACTTCGCACTCAGACCGACCCGATAGACACCGAGATACCCCTTGTGGTGCTGGTTGATGGCAATAGTGCCTCGGCAGCCGAGATTGTGTCGGGTGCAATTCAGGACTACGACCGCGGAGTGCTGATTGGTCAGCGCACATACGGTAAGGGATTGGTACAGACCTCGTTACCTACGGGATATGATACTTTTGTTAAGGTTACAACTGCCAAATACTACCTCCCCAGCGGTCGCTGTATTCAGGCTATCGACTACGCCTCGCGCGATGAGAGCGGTGCGATACACACCGTGCCCGACTCGCTGATTAACGAGTTCTCGACCCGCGCCGGTCGTAAGGTATATGATGGCGGAGGCGTGCTGCCCGATGTGGTGCTTGAACCCGAATATGCGAGCAGTTATGCATACGTTGTCTACAATATGAATCTGCTGAGTGAGTTCGCCGACCTCTTCTGGAAGCGTCATCAAGGCTCGCTCTCGGTCGTTCCGGGCGAATATCGCTTTACGGATGCCGATTGGGAGGAGTTCGAGGCCTTTATGGCTGAGCAGGAGGTACCCTGGGAGTCGAACACCAAGCGCGCGCTGGAACTTCTGCGTGAGTCGGCCGAGCAGGAGCGTTACTTGGAGGGTATCGAGGAGCGCATTGCCGCTATCGAGGAGCAGGTGAGCAGTAAGGAGCAGACACTCAACCTCCACCGCGAGGAACTTCGCACACTGATTGAGAGGGAGATGGTGTTGCGCTTTGCCTACTCTGAGGGCACATACGCACACTCGTTGCGCGATGATAAGACGGTAGCGCGTGCACTCGAACTGCTCAACACCCCCGAAGAGTACTCAAAGATGTTGCAACCCGCAGAATAATAGAAAGTTATGGCGATGAAGGCGAAACTCAAACAATTGATGTCCTACCGCAACCGATTCATTGTGATAATCGCTTGCGTGGTGGTGGGTGTGGCCTCTATTGTGACCAGCTCGCTCCTGTCGAAGCAGTTGCGCGAGAAGGAGAAGAACGAGGTGGCACTCTGGGCATACGCAGTGGGGCGTTTTGGCGAGATGTCGGGCGAAGACCCACTCGTAAACACCATCATCAACAACCACAAGATACCCTTCATCATCACCGACGAGCGTGGCAATGTGCGCCAATCGCTCCTCATCCCCGAGAAGATTATCAACCACCCCGACCTGCGCAACAAGAAGATTCTGGAACTCGCCGAGCGCAACCAGCCCATTGAGATTAACTCGTGGAACGGCCACCGATATATGCTCTTCTACGACAACTCCTCGTTGCTGAGTTCGCTGCTCCTCTTCCCATATATCCAGATTGCGGTTATAGCAGTCTTTGCCACCCTGCTCTTCATCTCGTTCCGCTCCACCAAGGAGGATCAGCAAAACAGAGTGTGGATCGGTATGGCGAAGGAGACAGCACACCAACTCGGCACACCTATCTCCTCACTGCTCGGCTGGATTGAGTATCTGCGTAGTCAGGAGATAGATAGCAGTGTGGTCGATGAGATGCAGAAAGACCTCACCCGACTGATGAAGGTTGCCGACCGATTCTCCAAAATCGGCTCCGAGACCGACCTCTCGCCCGCAAATATTAATGAGGTGGTGGGCAACTGCGTTCTCTACTTCCGCACCCGCGTACCTCGCAATGTGACCCTCACCTACAACGGCCTGGCTATGGCACCTATGCAGGCGATGATTAACTCGGCACTCTTCGAGTGGGTGGTGGAGAATCTGCTCAAAAATGCCCTCGACGCACTCCAAGGTCAGGGCTCGATAGATGTACATATCTCCGAAACTGATAATTGGGTATATGTCGATGTGAAGGATACGGGCAAGGGCATTGCCAAGGCAAATATCAAGCGTATCTTCGACCCCGGATTTACCACCAAGACCCGAGGCTGGGGATTGGGATTGTCGCTGAGTAAGCGCATTGTGGAGGAGTACCACAAGGGCAAGATTGGCGTATTGGAGTCGGAGGTGGGCAAGGGCACAACCATCCGCATAGCGGTTCAGACCCCTTCGGCATTTAGAAAATAGAGATTGGAAAGATGACACTTTTGCAGATAGATAGTTTGGCTGTGGGACTTGTCGAGGTTTTTGGCGACAAGGCACACCTGCTGCCTGCCTACGCCACAGAGGCTGGGTCGGTAGCGGGAGTTGTCACCTCACACCCCTTCTATCATATCCTGAGCCTCGTGCTGTTGGGACTCTGGGCACTGCTGCTGTATAGTTATCGCTCTGAGGTGCCGATGTTCCTGCGCTCGGTGGTGATGACCAAAAATGTCACTTCGGACGAGGCAAACCCCATCTTCGCCTCGCTGATGCGTATGGCACAGCAACTCGCACTCGTGATTGTCGCACTGCTTGCCGTGAGGATTGTCGAGAGAGAGTTTTCGCCACTTCCCGAGTGGGTGGAGAGGTGGAATGCTACACTTGTAGTGGCGTTGTTTGTTGTGGTGTCGCTGTTGGTGCTGTTGCAGAATTTGGTGTTGAGGATTATCGGAATGGTCTGCGGAACGCACGATTTTACCCACGAGGCGATAACGGTAAAGAATCTTTTTATAGGCAGTTGGGGCCTGATTGTTGCCCTGCCCACACTACTGCTCCTGCTCAACCATACGGTGGCGGAAACATTTGTGCTTCATTTCATTACCTTCCTCACCATCCTCGCA
>JAFNVE010000009.1 GCA_017379955.1 Tidjanibacter sp.
ATAACCAATCTTCAAGTCGGTAACAAAGCCACCCGCCATCGAGAGTGCGGTACAAACCACACCACCGATAATCATCGCAGCAGTCATACCACTCTTACCACTCAGACCTGCGCTTACCAAAACGAGCGATGCAAGAATCAGAGTCATCAGAGTCATACCCGACACGGGGTTAGTACCCACAATAGCGATAGCATTAGCAGCCACAGTGGTAAAGAGGAAAGCAATCACAAACACAACGAGCAGAGCGATAATGGTAAAGCCCCAATTGTGCAGAACGCCAAACTGGAAGAATACGAAGATAGCAGCCAGCAGACCAATCAGCACGCCGAACACCACCTTCATCGAGATATCCTTCTGAGTGCGCTCAACCTTCGCACCACCCTTCTGGCCCTTGAGTTCGTTCACTGCCATACCGAGCGAGCGTTTGATGATGCCTGCCTGCTTGATAATACCAATCAGACCCGCCATTGCGATACCGCCAATACCGAGAGGCTTAGCATAGTCGTTGAAGAGAGTCTCAGCCGAGAGCATAGCAGTTGCATCGCCACCGGCAGCATTAATCAGAGGCACAATCACAAACCAAGCCACAAACGAACCAGCGCAGATGATAGCAGCATATTTCAGACCAACAATGTAACCCAAACCCAGCACCGCAGCACCGGTATTAACCTTAAAGACAACCTTCATCTGGTCTGCAACGTGAGCACCCCACGCCATCAGACGGGTAGAGATAGACTCAGTCCACCAACCGAAAGTGCTAACGATAAAGTCATAAGCACCACCAATCAGACCACTGATAGCCAACAACTTAGCCTGTCCACCCGAGCCCTCACCTGAAACGAGCACCTCAGTAGTAGCAGTAGCCTCGGGGAAGGGGAACTTGCCGTGCATATCCTTCACAAAATATTTGCGGAAGGGAATCAACAGCACAATACCCAGGAAGCCACCAAAGAGCGACGAGAGGAAAATCTGGTAGAACTTAGCCTCCAAACCGAGGATGTAGAGTGCGGGGAGAGTAAAGATAGCACCAGCCACAATCACACCCGAACTTGCACCAATCGACTGGATAATAACATTTTGGCCAAGCATATTCTTCTTCTTGGTCAGCGTACCAACACCCACAGCAATAATAGCAATGGGGATAGCGGCCTCAAATACCTGTCCGACCTTCAAGCCGAGGTAGGCAGCAGCTGCCGAGAAGATAATTGCCATCAGGATACCAAAGCCAACAGAGTAGGGAGTTACCTCCTTAGGTTTACTCTCAGCAGACATCAGAGGCTCATACTTTTCGCCCTCTTTGAGTTCGCGATACGCGTTCTCGGGGAGCGACGTTTTGATCTGTGTGTTCTCTTCCATAGGAAAATATTTTTATGGTTAATAATTAATTTTGTTACACAAAATTTAACAAAAAGGGATAAAACCCCTTCTAAAAGTTCAAATATACATTTTTTTCGCTTAATTTCGGCACTATGAAAGTAGTAATTGCACCCGATAAATTTAAAGGTACGCTCACTTCCGACGCTGTCAGCGAGGTTATCTGCCGAGCAATCAATGAGATAGCCCCCGAAAATGTGGTGTGCAAAAAATTTGCTATTGCCGATGGTGGCGATGGCTCACTTGCTGTTTTGCAGGGCAATATGCCGATTATCGGTTGCACAGCCCACGATGCACTCGGCAGGGAGCGTAAGTGCCGCTACGCAATGGCAGATGATTATGCCCTCATTGAGTCGGCAGAGGTTATTGGGTTAGCACACTTTACCGAAGATGAACTCGCACCGCTCACAGCCTCATCCTACGGATTGGGCGAGGTGATTGCCGATGCCGTCGCTAAGGAGGCACGCAGAGTGGATATTGCTCTTGGAGGTGTGGCCACCTGCGATTGCGGAGTAGGTATGCTAAGGGCCTTAGGGGTAGAATTTAAGGATAAAGACAACAAAGCCATAACCCCAGCAATTACTTCACATAAAGAGTTATATTCTATTGATATTTCAGAGTTTACAAGCAGATATTCCGACATTACATTTCGTGCAATCTGTGATGTCCGCAATCCATTATTAGGCACTAACGGAGCAGCAATGGTTTACGCCCCTCAGAAGGGTGCTACTTCCGAAAACATCATCCAGATAGAGGCATTTGCGGAACATCTGACAAAGATTGTCGAAGGTAACAGTCACACCGTTGCAGGTAGTGGCGCAGCGGGCGGACTTGGTTGGGCAATTGTAGAATTTCTCGGGGCGGAGATTGTTTCAGGAGCGGACTATATTGCCGAAAAGTGTGGTTTGGAGGAGGCAATTGCCGAGGCCGATTTGGTAATTACGGGCGAAGGTCGTTTCGATAGCCAGACCGAGCAGGGCAAGGCAGTGAGCCACGTTCTTGCGCTATGCGAGCGTTACGCAAAGCCATATATCATCTACTGTGGCGACACACTTTTGCAACAGCCCCACCTCTACGCTCTAACTTACAGCCACACAAAAGAAGAGGCTCTCAGCAATGCCGAAAGCCTCTTATACTCTATTGTCTGTCAGACGATTGAGCCTTACCTATTAAAGTAACTACTCAGCCACTGCAACAGCATCAATCTCAACCTTCACACCCAGAGGCAGAGCAGCCACCTGGTAGCAAACACGCGCGGGGAAGGGAGCAGCAAAGTGCTCTGCATAGACTGCATTCATAGCAGCAAAGTTCTTGATATCGTCAAGCAGAACTGTAGTCTTAACAACATTTCCAAAGCCCATACCGGCCTCCGAAAGGATAGCGTTAAGATTGGCAAGCGACTGACGAGTCTGATCCTCGATACTCTCTGCTACCGAGCCATCGGCAGGATTAACGGGAAGTTGTCCCGAAACATAGAGGGTCTCGCCAGCCTGAATAGCCTGCGAATAGGGGCCAACAGCCTTAGGTGCATTAGCGGCACAAATAACTTTCTTTTCCATAGTTTTATACTGTTTAAGTTAATTTCTATAAACAAAGATAGAGAACAAATTTCAAATATCAGCACCAAGAGAGAGTTTTTAACCAAAAATTACTATCTTTACAAAAGCAAATAATACTGAAAACAAACCAAACTATTATGAAAAAAAGTACTCTACTCGCCTTGCTTATGCTTATGCCACTCATTGGCTCGGCACAATCGCTCGGCTATCGTCGACTAAATGTCGACAAATCCAAACTCTACGACTATGTCTATATTGACACACTTGTAGCAGGTGGCGATGGCTACAAACTTGTCACCGAACTCTACCTCCCCAAGGGCGAAGGTCCATGGCCTGTGGTGGTATACCGTTCGCCATATATCGGTTTCCCTGCCGGCGACCGTATGGATGGCTATCGTCAATTGGCTGAGTGCGGTATCGGATTCGTAGTGCAGCGTTGCCGTGGCACAGGTGGCTCGGAGGGCACTTTTGAGCCTAATATCTACGAGCGCGAAGATGGCTTGGC
>JAFNVE010000067.1 GCA_017379955.1 Tidjanibacter sp.
ACTTCAAAGCCTTCTTAAATAGAGGACTTTTGTACAAAGACTCGGCTTTAATTGTGTCTGGGTCCTTAACCGCCTCTTTTGCTTTGCTACATGATATTAGAGCAATCTTTGCCATAACTACTTTATCGTTGCGCCACCAAGCTCCTAATGTGGGGTTTTAAAATAAAGAAAGTGTGGAGCTTATTAGTTTATTTGAACTGACGCCCTAGGAAGCGCTTACCGAAAATAAACAATACCCCACACTCGTATCGATATGAGTATGGGGGTATTGCACCCCATTGACTAATCAATACGGAGTGACGAGTGTGTTGCTCTTCCTTCGGCAATGAAATTTCCTAGGTTTCAGTACAAGAATAAAGCTAATACACTTTCATCAAAAATATGTAGTGTCGCAAGCCAAAAACTCACAACACTACAAAAATAAGAAAAATATTTATAAAATAGCAACATTGATTGCAGATTATAGCAAAAAAGGTGGGGCAGACCTTCATGAAAGGTCTGCCCCACTCTATTTGGGTGATTGTGTAGTGGTTATTTCTGCTCCGCTAAGTGGCACTCCCAAGCCCAGGCCGAGGCTAGGGTTTCATCGAGAGTACGGGTCGCTTTCCAGCCGAGTTTCTGCTCGGCGAGCGAGGTATCGGCCCAAATGGCAACGATATCGCCCGGGCGGCGGTCAACAATCTTATAGTTCAATTTCAGTCCGTTAACTCTCTCGAAGGCCTCAACGAGTTGCATAACCGAAACAGGCTTTCCGGTACCTACATTAAAAATCTCGTATGGCTGTTCCATCTTATCCTCGACCATACGGGTTACCGCAGCAACGTGAGCACGCGCAAGATCGACAACATCGATAAAGTCCCTCAGGCAAGTGCCGTCGGGAGTGGGATAGTCGCCACCGAAGATGCTGAGCATCTGGCGTTTACCGACTGCGGTCTGGGTGATATATGGCACAAGGTTGTTGGGCACACCGCGTGGCAGTTCACCGATAAGTGCCGACGGATGCGCACCGATGGGATTGAAGTAGCGCAGAGCGATTCCGCGCACAAGGCCCTTAGAGGCTACCACGTCGCGCAGGATATCCTCCGACATCTGCTTGGTCTGACCGTATGCCGAGGTAGCCGGCAGGCGTGGCGACTGCTCCGTAACGGGCTGAACCTCAGCCTCTCCGTAGACAGTAGCCGACGAGGAGAAGAGGATATTGCGGCAGCCGTGACGCTCGGCCGACTCAACAACATTGAGCAGCGAGAGGAGGTTGTTGCGATAGTATTTGAGTGGCTCGGTGACCGACTCACCAACAGCCTTGAAGGCCGCAAAGTGAATCACAGCGGCAATGGGATAGGTGGCGAAGAGATTGTCGGTAGCAGTGCGGTCGCAGAAGTCAATCTCTACAAGAGGCACCTCACGCCCAAGAATCTGCTTCACGCCCTCGTAGCAAGTGCGGTCGCAGTTTGAAAAGTTATCGCCAATCAGCACCTCGTAGCCCGCCTCAACGAGCTCCACAGTGACGTGCGAGCCAATATACCCCGCCCCACCAGCAACAAGAATAAGTGGTTTATCGAACATTTGCAATTGTTTTTGGTTTCAAAAGATGTGAATAGGTCATCTGTAAAAATGAGTGCAGCCAACTCTCACGATAGACCAAGCGATGTTTCCAGCGATTTGCCCAAAAGCGGCGTATCTTCCACCACACAATGGCAACTGCACCCTTCTTGGGACACTTAACGGAGAACTCGGAGTAGAGAATATCATTCACAATACGCTCTTCGAGTGCTTTATCCTCCTGCACAGGGCGAGGGAGCTTATTTGCATCGAGCCCTAAGTAGTCGACAAGAATGCCACGCACCGCATCGACAAAGGGACGCATCTTAAACTTATCGTAGATAGCGTATACCTCAGCCCAATCGACCTCCGAGCCACACTGCTCAACAAATACCTTCCAATCGAGCAGATGGCGCAGACTGACACGCTCAGCAGCATAGTGGGCCGCCATGTGGCGCATCAGGAAGAGGGCATTGAAGCGAGGTGAAGCAAACATCACCTTACGCCCCTGCCACTCTGACTCAATGGCTTTCTCTGCCTCGGCTTTGAGCAACTGCTCGTAATCACGATTGGATAGGTGGGACTTGGTATTGACAAAATCGTAGTGATTCTCAACTAATACACCCTTGTAGACCCACTTGGAGTGGTGATGTACATCGTCGTCGGGAGTAACACCAAGTCGCTCAGCAGCAAGCGCGTCAGCCTCTCTGTTTTGGCCAAAATGATAGGTATCAACATCACTGAACGTGCGAAGCTCGGGATTGGGATAAAGGCGTGCGACAGAAATACCCTTGATAATCATCGTGGGAATGCCAGCCTCGTTGTAGAGATCGAGCAACTCACCAATCACCGCCGAGCGCTGACGAAAACGCTGAATGCTACGATCAGCCATCACCGCAAACTTGAGCATCACCTGTCGAGGTGGCTGCTGCTCCGCAGGCAACCGCCCGAGGGCCTCATACACCACCGCCACCACGTTGTGCGACACCGCCACCTGCAACAACTTCTCCCACTGAGCAGGAGTCATAGCCGACATCGCCTCTTGCGCACTAGCGTTTGTACTCGCAC
>JAFNVE010000068.1 GCA_017379955.1 Tidjanibacter sp.
GTTGCTCCGTCGGTGGTCATCACCTTGTCGTGGCGCATAGTGATAATATGAACTCGTTCTCCGAGTGCCGCCAATCTCTTCTCGCGCTCCTCACGCAGGTGGTCGGGACGTAGCAACAAACGAAAGGCGTAATCAAACTCCGAGCCAACGCCTGTTGAGGGGGCAGAATTAATAAAGATATTGCCATAATAACTATGGAGTGCCTCAAACGAACTGCCGTCAAGGATATTCTTCGCCAGGCCGTTCATCTTATTGAACGACGAGCCGCCCATAAAGATGAACAATCGGCTCTCGTCAAGCAGTCCGTTGGGATTGGCGAGCATCATCACCTGAGCCGCCATAGCACCAATCGAATAGCCGAAGAGGTCACAATGGCTCCCCTTGCGAAAGAGCGAGTGCTCTCCACGCTCAATCTGGGCAAGTAGTTGGCTGAGGTTGTAGCAGCTTTCTATGCCCGATGTATAGAAGCGATATGGTGCCTCGGAAATACGAGCCGAGAGTGTGACATTTGCAAACGATGCCTCCGTATTCTCGGGGTTGTCAGCCGAACGCATCTTGTGCCAGAGCAGTGTACGGCGCGGATTATACCAATCGGCGGGCGTGCGATTCATGTGGAAGGCAAGCGGAAAGAGAATCACAGGGCGGCGTGTCTGAAATGCCAGACAATCAGCCCAGGTGAGATATTTAGCCCAGGAGCGTTCATTAAGGCCGTGGAGCAATATTGTAGCGCGGTCGAAGCTCTCACCACAGCCGTGAGGCACAAAGATATTGTAAGTAAAGCCACGATTCTCGCTCACCTGCTCATCGCGGGCTGATGCGTAGTCGAAAGCAGGCAGACCTTCCTGCAAAGCATTAATCTGCTCAGCACCAAATGTTTGCTCAAAACGAAAACGATAGATATCGGTATTTGCACCAACCGTAAACTCCGACGCAGAAGAGAACAGACTCCACAGATTGTCGGTATAACTCTTAAAATCGAACATTGTTTCCCTTACTTAATTTAGTTAAAATCCCTTATCGCACATTATGCGCCCAAAGGTTATCAATAAAAAATGTAAGAGAGCGTTCACATTTTGCGGTGTAGGTCTGTGCTGTAAAAAATGACCGACGGACGGCTACACACAGCATAGAACGTTTTCTTACGAAAGTTAAATTTTGCTGTCCGTCGGTCTGTGTTTTCTGACTTTCGTAGTGCAAACATAATACGCACTTCGGGCCATTCCAAAAAAATGGTTTATGCACCACCCCACAGGTGCCAAAAGTGCCATTTTCGGGGTAAAAATTATTAAATAGGGGTGAAATTCGATTTTTGAGGAACAATGTATTGGGATTATTTCTATATTTGTGGGGTGAATTTCGCCCCACAAAGGCACTAATTAATGAGAGTTTGACATGACGAAGGAGGAGAAGTTGGAACGCAAATTGGCTCGCAAAGCAGCAAAGGCAGAGCGTAAATCTGCCCGCAGGAGTCGTCGTGCGGAGCGTCGAGCCCAACGCAGAGAACGCAGAGCCTATTGGAGAGAGTGGCGTCAGAAGGATTATCTGGCCTCGCGCGAGAAAGCACTCAGTGCCGACGGACAGGGTGTAATGATGCTTACCTCAATAAAGGTACCGCCATACATCTACTCATCTCGTTCTCAGATGATTATTATTGCATTTACCGCTATTTTCGCTCTTCTGTTTATCAATATTTATACCCCATTTAACTCATATACTTGGGCACCGATGAACGAAACTCGCTACTTTGTCAGTTCGACAATCGTAGTTGGTGGTGGCTTGATATTGGTGATTCTCAGCCGAATAATAATGAACCTATGCTCGCGTCGCAGAGGAATATACTATTGGCTGTATATACTTTGGATTATTTGCGAGATAGGATTAATGGCCATCGGCTTTACAATTGTTGCCGTAGCACTTCGCATGCAAAATGACTTTATGCAGGCACTTGGCACCTCGTTTAAGAATACCGCGCTAATCTACTGCATACCTTATATTATATCTATCATCTATCTGAGTTGGCGCGAGAATCTACGTCGTCTGCAAGAGATGGAGAGAGCAAATACCACCCATCCTACCCCACAATCGGGTGCAGAGGAGAATAATATGGAGCACGCCGAGCAGGAGTTTGTGGAGCAACAGCACACAGAGCAAGTCACACATAATCAGCCCACTATGCTGCATTTCTACGACGAGCGCGGCGAGTTACGCCTCTCGGTGGGTAGCGAGAGCCTGATATATATCGAGGCGGCAGATAACTACACTTGCATCCACTACCTGAATAAGGGTGCTGTGCGCAAGACGATGATTCGCAGTAGCCTGAAACGCATCGGCGAACAGTTAAGTAATAGCAATGTACGCCGTTGCCACCGCTCCTATATGGTTAACCTCGACCAGGTAAAGATTATCCGCAGGGGCAAGGAGGGTGCTCACCTGGAGATGGGCATCGACGGAGTTCCCGACATCCCAATCTCGAAGACTTATAGCAACGATATCTTGAAGTGGTTTATCGGCTAAAAGCTGAAATTAATGCGTTAAGAGCAAAGAGTAGAGGTGAAAACTGAAAGGTGAAAGATTAGGGAATGTAGGGAGTGTAGGGAATTTAGGGATAATCCTTAAACTCACTAAATTCCCATAGTTCCCATTACTCCTATTACTCCTATCATCCCTACAAAAAAAACAGAGAGTGGTTCGATACCACTCTCTGTTTTTATTTATTTTGAATCTTGAATTTTGAATTAAAAAAAGTCGTAGAATTAGGGGAATTTGGGGCTTCGTGCAGCGAGGCCGCCCGCAGCATACTTAATCGTATGTGAGGACGGCCTCGCAAGGGAAGTGACAAATTCACCAATTATACGGCTTTTTTATTACATTCGGGAAGGAACGGTAATACCCAACAATCCCATACCAGTCTTAATAACCTTCGCCACCAATGCCGAGAGTTGCAGACGCATAGCGCGAACAGCGGCATTCTCCTCGCGGAGAATCGAGTGGTCGTGGTAGTAGCCATTGTACATCTTCGCCAAGTCGTAGACGTATGCGGCAATCAGTGCGGGCGAGTAGTTCTCGCCAGCCGACATTACGGTTGCGGGGAAGTCTACCAAGTACTTGATAAGTTCCACCTCCTCAGGGAGATAGGTAGCACCCTCGCTATTGAGCACCTCGCCCTCGGCTTTACGCAACACCGAGCAGATACGAGCGTGGGTATACTGAACAAATGGACCTGTATTGCCGTTGAAGTCGATACTCTCGCGGGGGTTGAAGAGCATAGTCTTCTTGGGATCAACCTTCAGGATGAAGTATTTGAGTGCGCCCAGACCTACTGTGTGGCACACCTCAGCAACCTCAGCCTCGCTCAGACCATCGAGTTTACCGAGTTCCTGCGACATCTCGCGTGCAGTGCCCACCATATCCTCGATAAGGTCGTCAGCGTCAACCACGGTACCCTCGCGTGACTTCATCTTACCCTCAGGCAACTCCACCATACCATAGGAGAGGTGGAAGATATCGTCGCTCCACGCGTAGCCCAACTTCTTGAGCACGAGTTTAAGCACCTGGAAGTGGTAGTTCTGCTCATTACCAACAACATATATCATACCGTCGAGTGCATTATCCTCGAAACGACGGAACGCAGTACCGAGATCCTGAGTCATATAGACCGAGGTGCCATCGCCACGGAGAAGCAATTTCTCATCCAGACCATCGCCTGTGAGGTCAATCCATACCGAGCCATCCTCACGACGGTAGAACACACCCTTCGCCAGACCCTCATCAACCAACTCTTTACCAAGCAGATAGGTCTGCGACTCATAATAAATCTTGTCGAAGTTAACGCCCATTGCCTTGTAGGTAACGTCGAAGCCCTCATAGACCCAGCCGTTCATCTTCTCCCACAGAGCACGCACCTCGCTGTCGCCCATCTCCCACTTGCGGAGCATCTCCTGAGCATCGCGCAGGATAGGAGCCTGTTTCTTAGCCTCCTCCTCGCTCATACCACCTGCAACAAGCTCCGCAACCTCTGCTTTATAGTGCTTGTCGAACTCAACGTAGTATTTACCTACCAAGTGGTCGCCCTTCATACCGCTGCTCTCGGGGGTCTCGCCCTCACCATAACGCTGCCAAGCAATCATACTCTTGCAGATGTGAATGCCACGGTCGTTCACAAGGTTTGCCTTGATGACATTGTAGCCACACGCCGAGAGAATCTGCGCTACGGAGTAACCGAGCAGATTGTTACGAATATGACCCAAGTGGAGAGGCTTGTTGGTGTTGGGCGAAGAGTACTCTACCATCACGGTCTTGCCATTTGAAGCGGCAATACCGTAGTTCTCGGTAGCAGCCATCTCCGCAAAACGCTCAGCCCAGAACGACTCGCAGAGCGAGATGTTCAGGAAGCCCTTGATAACGTTGTAGGACTTCACCTGCTCGGGCAGACGGGCAGCAAGTGCCGCACCAATCTCCTCGGCAGTGGCATCGGGCGACTTGCGACTTGTGCGCAAGAGCGGGAATACAACCAAGGTGTAGTCACCCTCAAACTCCTTTCGTGTCTTTTGGAGCTGCAAGTCAACGCCTGCTACTCCATAGAGTGCCTCTACGCACTCTGCAATCTCCTTCAAGAGGTGTTTCTCGATATTCATCTTTGTCTGTTCGGAAAAATTTTTCGCAAAGATAATCATTTGCACCGATTTAGCCAACCCTTTTAAGCCCCACGTTTGCGCAGGTTGGGGATAATTATTACTTTTGTGGCGCAGAAAAAAGATTTAAGAGATGAAAATCGGAGATTTAGACCTCGGCAAAAAGACACTCCTCCTCGCACCTATGGAGGATGTAACCGACCCCTCGTTCCGCTATATGTGCAAGGAGTTTGGGGCTGATGTGGTATACACCGAATTCATCTCCTCCGATGGTCTTATCCGCGATGGTGCAAAGTCGGTTAAGAAGTTGGATATCTGCGACTTTGAACGCCCTGTGGGCATTCAGATTTATGGTCATCTGATTGAGCCTATGGTGGAGGCAGCACGCATTGCCGAGGCGGCAAATCCCGATATTATCGATATCAACTTCGGCTGTCCCGTGCGCAAAATCGCCACCCGCGGTGCCGGTAGCGGTATGATGCGCGATGTGCCTCTGATGGTGGAGATGACACGCCAGATTGTCCAGGCTGTCAAGAAGCCCGTGACCGTCAAGACACGCCTTGGCTGGGATGACGATAATAAGAATATCGAGGATATTGCACTGCGACTGCAAGATGTTGGTATCAAGGCACTTACCATACACGGCCGTACCCGTGCACAGCTCTACACCGGCACTGCCGATTGGACGTTGATTGGCAAAATCAAGAACGACCCGCGCATCCATATCCCTATCATCGGCAATGGTGACATCTGCTCGGCAGAGGGGGCTAAGGAAGCGTTTGATAAATATGGCGTGGATGGTGTGATGATTGGTCGCGCAACCTACGGCCGTCCCTGGATTTTCCGCGAGATAAAGCACTACTTGGCAACAGGCGAGATACTGCCACAACCATCTGTACGCGAGCGAGTTGAGATTGCAAAACGCCACCTTGCAAAGTCGATTGAGGTGAAGGGTGAGCATATTGGCGTTATCGAGATGCGTCGCCACCTGAGCAACTATTTCAAGGGTCTGCCCGACTTCAAACAGACACGAATCAAACTTGTCACCCTCTACGACATCCCCGAACTCTTCGCCACTCTCGATTATGTGGCAGAGCAGTGGGGCGACTACGATTTGAGTCAGACACTGCCGACACCTCTAAGTCACGAGGCAGGACGATAAAATAGAAGAAGAGAGTTTAGCGTGCTAAACTCTCTTCTTATTTGTCAAACAAAGTTTTATAAGTACAACTCCAACAGACCCTCAGGAAGCTGGAATTTAATCTCTCTTTTGCGGCGGGAGATTTTGCGGATAAACTCATCAACGACAGGCACATAGACATCCTTACCATCAACCTCCACCTCAAATAGCGGGTTAATCTCGTCGTCGTTGTATCCCACAATCTCGCCCTCCTCCTTGCGACCCACAAAGGTCACACGCCAGCCGAGCAACTCCTCCATATCGCTCCACGACTCGTCGTCATCGCCGTCAAAAGTGGCAACTTCGGCATCGGGGTTGGTGGCATAAAATTCTCTGCCGAGCAACTCCTCGCTACGTCGTGGAGAGTCGTAGTCGTCGATGGCAATCACCGCGCCACGACCTCGACGCACGAAGGAGGATATAAAAAGAGGAACCGTCAGCGAGTTGATACTCACAAATAACGGTTCCTCCGAATCATAGTCGGCAGGAAAACGGTCGTAGAGGTTGGCTACAACCTCACCCTCAGTACCATAGAGTTTGGTAAACTTTCCTACCGGCAGATTGCTCATAGCGGGCAACTACTAAGCCTCCTCTGCGGGAGCCTCAGCCTCAGCCTCCTCAGCAGCAGCGGCAGCAGCAGCCTCAGCGGCAGCAGCACGCTTAGCCTCAACAGCCTTAGCCTTAGCCTCGTTAACCTTAGCCTCCTCAGCCAAGCGAGCCTTAGCGGCAGCAGCCTTGTCGCCTGCAATCTTGTTGGTCTTGGCAGCGATGCGGCCCTCTTTCTCACCCATCCACTTAGCGAACTTAGCCTCAGCAGCAGCCTCATCGAATGCGCCCTTAGCTACACCACCAAGGAGGTGTTTCTTGTACAATACACCCTTATACGAGAGGATTGCACGACAAGTATCAGTGGGTTGTGCGCCTTTCTGCAACCAATCCAGAGCTTTGTCAAAGTTCAGGTCGATTGTGGCAGGATTGGTGTTGGGATTGTAAGTACCAATCTTCTCGATAAATTTACCATCACGTGGCGCCCTGCCGTCTGCAACAACGATATGATAGAAAGCATAACCTTTCTTACCGTGTCTTGCCAATCTGATTTTTACAGACATTTTCTTAGCGTTTTATAAATTAATAATTTGTTGATTACAAGGGTTTTGCCCCTGACTTTCCGTATGTCTCCACACGAAATAGCCCGCAAATATAATCACTTTTTCCGTGACTCACAATATTTTACCGTTTTTTTTCACAATCAGCATAGTACAACCCGAGAAATACAAAATTAGTATTACCTTTGTCTTATTGGATTAAACGAATCATTAGCCCCTATGAGAAATTTTTTGAGCAAAATCTGTCTGATGGCTGCAACCGTTTTGGCCATCGCGTGCACTCCCAAGGAGGAGGCCGACAAAATTAGCATATCCGCTTTCGAGTATACATTTTCTGCCGATGGAGGCAACCTATCGCTCACACTATCAGCCAACAAGCCGTGGAGCGTAAAGGCTACCAAGGGTGGTGAGTGGCTCAGAGTGAATAAAACGATGGGCAATGAAGCAAGTGATGTTGAGATTATCATTACAGCACTTGCCAACGACAGCGACGCAGCGCGCTCCGGCGAAGTAACCTTCACCGCAGGCGCAGCCTCGGAGGTATTGAAACTCAACCAGGTAGCCCCCGATGCACCCGCACCAGCCTATATCACAATCGAGAAAAAGAGTTTCGACATTAAGGTTGAGGGTGGCGAGTTAGAGATTCCTTTTAGCACCAACTACCCGTGGAGTGGTGAGGTTATCGAGGGCAGTGATTGGTTGTCGTTCGTAACCCCATCGGGAGAGTTTGGCGATGCCGTTGCCACAATCAAGGCAGTTCTCAACCACACCCCCGCAACCCGCACTGGAAAGATAAGGTTGTCGGCTGCCGAGGCGAAGGCGGAGATTACTATCACCCAGGAGGGTCTGGTAAATAGTTATGCGATAAATGGCGTTGTTAAGAAGTTCGGCTCGATTGGTGCTGCCCGAGTTGGCGACAACTATTGCATAGTGGCTTCGCTCACCCAGGGCTACGAGAGTTATGACGAGATTGCCGAGAACGATATCGACTTCTTCACCGGCATCGTACCCCTGCTCAATGGCAAGGAGTTCGACATAATGGGCGATGGCGAAAACTACACAATCATCTCCAACCTTGATGGTGCATATCTGGAAACCGTAGCACGCGAACTTACCGACGAGGTGAAGTCGGGCAAGGTATGTTTTACCGTGGCCGATGGCCGTGCAACACTTGCCGAGAGCATTGTGCTTAAAGACGGCACAACGCTGGCAGTAGGCATTGATATTGAGGCAAATATCGCAAGCAACGAGAACATCATCACCCGAGGCGACGAGGAGAAGCCCCTGCGCACCCTCTTCTACAACAACGACGAGGACGACTATCTCGGCCTTTACCTCACCCCCGCTGGTGTGGATTATTTCTCGGAGTTAGAGATTGTGACTTGGTATCTCTACCTCTTGGCCGACAGGTCGCTTTTTGCTGATGGCTCGTTTGACCTCTCCGATGTGAGTGCAGACAAGATATTCTACTTCGGTATGGTTGACAACCAGGACGAGGATAACTCGTTTGACGTCGATATGGAGAATATGGGCGGCGCAAGTGGCAACGTAACTATCGAGGATAAGGGCAATGGCGACTATTTTGTGAATTTCTCCATTGTGCACAACGGCACACTCTATACCGCCAATTTTGAGGGCACCGGCATTGACTATGCTACCGAGCCTCCTGCCAAGGATACAAATTACATCAAGTCGGGCAACCAGAAATATGCACTTGATTCGCAGGCCGTGCTCACCAAGGGCGAGAGTGTGTGGAGTGTAGAGTTTGAGGTGGTCGACAATGGTAAGAGTGTGGTAATCACCGCACCTAAGGGGTGCTTCGATGGCAACGCACGA
>JAFNVE010000069.1 GCA_017379955.1 Tidjanibacter sp.
CGGGCAAGAGTACTTTTGCATCGGTGCTGGCTGGTAGCGAGAAGTTTGAGGTTACCGGCGGCAGCGTGGAGTATTGTGGTGAGAACCTGTTAGAGATGTCGATTGAGGATAGGGCTCGTGCGGGTCTGTTCTTGGGCTTCCAGTACCCTGTTGAGATTCCAGGTGTGTCAATGGCGAACTTTATGAAGTTGGCACTTGCCGAGAAACGCAAGTGGGAGGGCAAAGAGCCTCTCACCCCTGCTCAGTTCCTGAAACTTATGAAGGAGAAGAGTGCTATCGTTGAACTTGATAGCCGACTGACTAGCCGTGCTGTTAATGAGGGTTTCTCGGGTGGCGAGAAGAAGAAAAACGAGATCTTCCAGATGGCTATGTTGGAGCCTCGCTTGGCAGTGCTCGACGAGACCGATAGTGGCCTGGATATTGATGCGCTGAGGATTGTTGCTACTGGCGTAAACCGTCTGCGCTCGGAGAATAACGCTACGGTGTTGATTACTCACTATCAGCGACTTCTGGACTATATTGTGCCCGATTTTGTGCATGTTCTCTATAAGGGCGAGATTATCTATTCGGGTGGCAAGGACTTGGCTCTGAAACTCGAAAAGGAGGGCTACGATTGGCTTATCAAACAACACGAGGCGAAGTAACGATGAGTAGTACGGAGAATAAATATCGTCGCTACGAGCCGGCTGCTGATTGTGCTGAGATTACCATTGCCGATGGCGATATGGTAAGCATTAGTCTTTGCGCTGAGTGTGCTGAGAGTGAGCGAGTTATCTCGGTTGGCCGTGGTGCTAAGGTGGTTGTTGCTGATGTGTGCGAGAAGGGTAGTGCCAACTCAGCACTGACGCTCCGACTCGCTGAGGGTAGCCATGTCGATATGACGGCTGTCTACCTTGGCGAGGGTGGTGATGTGCGCCACAGAGTAGAACTTGCGGGCGCGGAGGCTGAGTTTGAGTACCACGCCTTATATGTTGTGGGCGGCGAGGAGCGTATGAATTTGGCTCTTGATGTACGCCACGAGGTGGCAGATTGCCGTAGTAGTGAGATAGTTAAGGGTATTGCTGCAGGTACTGCTCGTGGCCGTTTCAGCGGTATGATTTATGTGGCTCCCGATGCACAGCGCACGGCTGCTTTTCAGCAGAGCCGCAACCTGCTGCTCAACGATAGGGCGGAGATTAAGACCGAGCCACAACTCGAAATATATGCCGATGATGTAAAGTGTAGCCACGGAGCAACAGTTGGTATGATGGACGAGGATGCTATCTGGTATATGCGCCAGAGGGGTCTGGATGAGGCTGCTGCTCGTCGTTTGCAGATGATGGGCTTTGCGGCAGATGTTACATCGCACATTGCTGATGAGGAATTGCGCTCCGAGTTGGAGGTGCTGATTGATAGGAAGTTAGATTCGTTGAATTAGTATTTTATACATTATATGGCGTTCGACTTAAATAAGATAAGAGAGGAGTTTCCGTTGCTCTCGCGTAAGGTTTATGGCAAGCCGTTGATCTATCTCGACAATGCTGCCACAGCCCAGAAACCGCGTGTGGTGATTGAGGCAATAGACAGACTCTATCGCGAGGAGAACGCAAATATCCATCGTGGCGTTCACCACCTCTCGGAGCGTTGCACCGAACTCTATGAGGAGGCTCGAATGAGGGTGGTGCGACTGCTTGGCGCTGAGGATAGAGGTGAGATTGTCTTCACCGCAGGTGCTACGGCTGCTATCAATTTGGTGGCTTCGTCTTATGGCGAAATGGCTGTGCGCGAGGGAGATAATCTGGTGGTGAGCGAGATGGAGCACCACTCCAATATTGTTCCCTGGCAGTTGCTTTGCGAGCGCAAAGGGGCTGAGATTAGGGTGTTGCCTTTCGATGATGAGGGCAGGTTG
The DNA here is from genome assembly GCA_017379955.1 of Tidjanibacter sp. Classification (GTDB taxonomy): domain Bacteria; phylum Bacteroidota; class Bacteroidia; order Bacteroidales; family Rikenellaceae; genus Tidjanibacter. The sequence goes on from JAFNVE010000069.1 coordinate 1,889, forward strand.
ATGATTGAGAAGTTGCCCGAACTGATTGATGAGCGCACTCGTATTGTGGCAGTTGCGCAGGCCTCTAATGTGCTTGGCACTATGCCCGATGTGGCTGAGATTGTGCGTGTTGCACACACTAAGGGTGTGCCTGTGATGGTAGATGGATGTCAGGGCGTTGTTCACTCGGCGGTTGATGTCAAGGCTCTCGATTGCGATTTTTATGCCTTTTCGAGCCACAAACTCTATGGCCCTACGGGTGTGGGTGTGCTTTATGGCAAGCGCGAGTGGTTGGAGCAGATGCCTCCTTATATGGGCGGTGGCGATATGGTGAGTCGTGTGTCGTTTGGCGGTACGACCTATGCCGAGCTGCCCTTGAAGTTTGAGGCGGGCACCGCTAACTATATCGATGCTATTGGTCTTGGTGAGGCAATTAAGTGGCTGGAAGACTTTAATAGAGAGGAACTTGTGGCTTGGGAGAACGAGTTGCGTGTGGCTGCAGAGGCGAAACTTTCGGAGATTGAGGGACTGACAATTTATGGCCGTACGCCCGAGAAGTGTAGTATTGTGTCGTTCAATATTGAGGGTGTGCACAACTACGATTTGGGTATGATTCTCGACAAGTTGGGCATCGCTGTCCGTACGGGTGCGCACTGTGCTGACCCTGTGATGGACCACTTTGGCATAAGGGGTACTTGTCGTGCTTCATTTTCCTTCTATAATACTATGGATGAGGTAGATGCACTTGTGGCGGGAGTTCGCCGTGCTGTGCAGATGTTAAAATAGATTGAGGTATGTTTATAGTTCTCGAAGGCCTTGATGGAGCCGGTAAATCCACTCAGATTAAGATGCTCACCGAGTGGCTCGAAAGTGCGGGTCGCAAGGTTAAGTATCTCCACTTTCCTCGCTTCGATGCGCCTGTCTATGGCGACCTGATTGCTCGCTTTCTGAGGGGTGAGTTTGGTGGTGTTGATGATGTAAACCCCTACCTTGTTGCCCTCTTATATGCCGGCGATAGGGCCGATGCAGCTGCCACAATTCGTGGGTGGGAGGCCGATGGCTATGTTGTGATTGTGGATAGATATGTCTACTCAAATGTAGGCTATCAGTGCGCTAAGGTTAAAGATGAGGTAGAACGCAAGGAGTTGAAGGAGTGGATTTTACGCACTGAGTTTGAGCAGTTCGAAATCCCAAAACCTACTGCTTCACTATTCCTCGATGTGCCTTTTGCCTTTACTGAGCGCAAGCTTACGGAGGTGCGCGAGGGCGATGACAGAGATTACCTCAATGGCAAGAAGGATATCCACGAATCGTCACTCGACTTGCAGCGCACAGTGCGCCAGGTCTATCTTGATGCGGCCGAGGTGGAGGAGAGATTCTTTGTGGTAGATTGCTCCGATAACGAGGGTGGTATGGCTACGGCGGATGTTATCTTCGAGCGATTAAGAGGTGTTGTAGAGCCGTTGCTCGACTAATAATAGAAGTTTGAAATGAAAGCCCAAGAGTTAAGAAAGAGAGTCAAAGCATCACACATTAACGATGTGTGCCGCTACATCATCTCCGTTACGCTGATTTTTTCGGGATTTGTCAAGACGATAGATCCGTGGGGTACTGCTCTGATGTTGGAGGAGTACTTCTCCGCCTTTGGCTGGGATAGCCTGAAACCTGCCGCTATGGTGCTTGGTATATGGCTCTGTGCGGGTGAGCTGATGATGGGATGTATGCTCTTTTTCTCCGTAAGGCTTAGGCTTATCACTCTCTTCTGTATAGTGATGATGACCTTCTTTACAGGCCTAACTCTCTGGTTGGCAATCACTGAGCCAATTGCCGATTGCGGTTGCTTTGGCAATGCGTTGAAGATGACCAATTGGCAGTCGTTTGCCAAAAATGCGGTTATTTGGCCTATGAGTGTTCTACTCTGGTGGAGCGAACTTGACAGGAGATTCTTCCCCTTTACCAAGAGAGAGGGCTTCCTTACACTGCTCTTTGCCACTATGGCGGCCTCGCTTGGTATTTCGTGCTATCGCCATCTGCCACTGATTGACTTCCTGCCCTTCAAGGAGGGGGTGAACATTGTGGAGGAGATGAATAGTGAACCCGATGTAGAAGAGATTGTAACTACTCTGATATATAAGGATTTACAAACAGGCATAGAACACGAGTTC
>JAFNVE010000070.1 GCA_017379955.1 Tidjanibacter sp.
GGTGATGTCGCCCTCGTGGGCACCTGTTATTATGTCTAGTATGTTGAGCAATTTGCGTGCATCGCCTCCGGCAAAGCCGAATAGTGCGCCTGTCTGCTCCACGACTATCTTTCTCTGTTTCAACTCATTGTCCTCGCTGAGTGCTCTGTCGAGCAACTCTTGGAGTTCGGCATCGGTCATCGCTTTGAGGACATATACCTGACAGCGCGAGAGGAGTGGCGAGATAACCTCAAACGATGGGTTCTCGGTTGTCGCACCAATGAGTGTCACTATGCCTTGTTCGACTGCTCCGAGCAGCGAGTCTTGTTGGCTCTTGTTGAAGCGGTGTATCTCGTCGATGAAGAGGAAGGGTGGGGGTGTGTTGAAGAAGTGGGCTTTGCGTGCCTGCTCTATCACTTCGCGCACATCTTTCACGCCCGAGGTCACTGCCGAGAGGGTGAACATACGCCTGTCGAGTGCGGTGGCTACGAGTCGTGCGAGTGTTGTCTTGCCCACTCCGGGAGGGCCCCAGAGGATAAACGAGGGCACGTTGCCACTCTCGATGAAACGGCGGAACACACCCTGCTCACCGACCAGATGGCTCTGACCGATGTACTCCTCTAACTTTTGAGGTCGAAGTCGCTCTGCGAGTGGTATGTTGCTGCGTAGGTTGCTCATCATCTGTTGTGTTATCCACGACAAATGTATAAAAAAATTTGCAATCGGTGGCGGAAAATAATACTTTTGTATAGCACTCATCACCTAAGATATTTGCGAGTAGAGAAGATGGAGAAGAAATCGCCAAGAAACAAGACAATCACCCTTTCGGCTGCCGACCGTGAGCGACTGCAACCCCTTGTGTTGCATCCCGCGGCACCGTGTTCGGTGGCAGATGTCGAGAATAGGGTGATTGGGGGCGACCTCTTCGAGATGCTCGACAGAGTGCCCGACGGCGTGGCGGACCTGATTATTGCCGACCCTCCCTATAATCTTGATAAACAGTTTGGTAGCAACTCCTTTGCAGCACGCTCGCGCAGGGAGTATGTCGCCTATCTTCGCAGTTGGTTGCCGGCGGTGTGCAGGAAGTTGTCGCCTGGTGGCAGCCTCTATGTCTGTTGCGATTGGGGCTCTTCGTCGGCTGTTGAGGAGGTGCTGGGCGAGAACCTGACTATCCTAAACCGCATCACCTGGCAGAGAGAGAAGGGGCGTGGCGCGGCGCATAATTGGAAGAACGGTATGGAGGATATCTGGTTTGCCGTTGCCGACCCCGAGCATTATACCTTCAACCTCGATGCTGTGAAGCAGAAGAGGCGCGTGCTTGCACCTTATCGCGATAAGAGCGGCCCGCGCGATTGGCAGCAGGAGGGCGAGGTGAAGTATCGTGCCACCTGCCCATCGAACCTTTGGGACGATATCACCATCCCCTATTGGTCGATGGCGGAGAACACTCCTCACCCCACCCAGAAGCCCGAGAAACTTATTGCTAAACTGATTTTGGCCTCCTCAAATGAGGGCGACTTGGTCTTTGACCCCTTTGGTGGCAGCGGCACTACGGCTGTGGTTGCCAAGAAGTTAGGTCGCCGATTCTGCACTGTGGAGATTGAGGAGGAGTACTGCCTGCTTGCCCTGCGCAGATTGGAGATGGCCGAGGAGGATGGCTCGATTCAGGGCTACACCGATGGCTGTTTCTGGGAGCGCAACTCGACCGTGGCGCAGATTAGCGCGAAACGAAAAAAGGCAAACAAGAGATGAAACGCATTGGCATAATCTCCGATACTCACGGCACTTTTCCTGAGGATGTGCGTCGATTTCTTGCAGAGGTCGACGAGATTTGGCACGCGGGCGATATCGGCTCGTTGGAGTTGGCGGCTGAGATTGCTAACTTCAAGCCACTGAGGGGAGTACACGGCAATATTGACGACTACTCGATGCGCTACTCCTATCCCACCTTCCAATGTTTCGAGTGCGAGGAGAGGCGCGTGCTGCTCACCCATATCGGTATGCAGGGTGGGCGTTATATCCCTGCCGTGGCGGAGAAGATTCGAAGCCTGAAACCCGATATTTTTGTCTGCGGTCACTCACATATTCTGAAAATTTTTTACGACCAAAAATTCGACCTTTTGAACATTAACCCGGGTGCTTGCGGGTTGTATGGTTTTCACCGAGTTAGGACTGCGGTGAGGTTTGAAATCGACGGCAGAGATATGCGTAACCTCGAAGTTGTCGATTGGAAGAGGTAAAATAATTCTTTGTCCTGTGGCGTTATCTATGCGACACCAATAAGGACAAAAAATGAAAATCAAACAGTCTGAGATATTAGAGTCCCTCATTATCAAGGGGGTCGAACTCCATCGTCGCTCGCGTGGCGGGGGCGTGGTGGATGCTATCTTTCTCGCCACAATTTTGAACGAACAGTGCCACGCCGCGCGTCTGTTGCGGAGCGAGTTGAAGGAGTGGGAACTCTACCAACTCCGCGTGCGATTGGAAAATGGTCTGATGCGCTATCCGCGCACCGCTACACTCCCCGAAACCGATGTCACCACCACCCTCGAAAATCTCTACGAGGGTATGGCTCACCTATGCCGAATGACCCTCACCGAGGGCAAGGAGGAGCGGCTCAATACGGGCCACCTGCTCCTCTATGTGATGCGCGAAACAGGGCTGCTCAGTTCGCGGATTTTGTCGGACTATGCCTTTGTGGTTGAGCGAGTTGAGGCCGAGGTGCGTGCCTTGCCTGCCGATGAGGATTTCTACTCGGATATGGAGCAACACCGTAGCGAGATGCGCCCGATTCATATTACCACAGCCACCGAAAGTGAGTCGAAGGAGCGGGAGCGTAACGAGGTCTTGGAGCGATTTGCCACCGACCTCACCGCCGCTGCCCGTCGTGGCGAACTCGACCCCGTTGTGGGGCGTGAGCGCGAGGTGGAGCGTGTGGTGCAGATACTCGGTCGCCGCCGCAAGAATAACCCGATACTTATCGGCGAGGCGGGGGTTGGCAAGAGTGCCATTGTCGAGGGGTTGGCACTACTCCTTACATTGGGTCGTATCCCCACTTCGCTAAGTGGAAAAAAAATTTTTGCGCTCGATGTTGCACGGCTGGTAGCAGGGACAAAGTTCCGAGGAGAGTTCGAGGAGAGGGTGAGTAAGTTGGTGGAGTATCTGAGTGAAAATCAAGATATAATACTCTTTGTTGACGAGATACACAACATTGTTGGCGCAGGCTCTTCGCAGGGGTCGCTCGATGCGGCAAATATCCTGAAACCTGCTCTGGCGCGTGGTGCTGTGCAGTGCATTGGTGCGACCACCCTTGCCGAGTATCGCGAACATTTTGAGCGCGATGCCGCTCTCGATAGACGCTTCCAGCGTGTGATGGTGGAGCAGACAACCTCCGAACAGACACTCCAAATCCTCCACAACCTCCGCCCCCGATATGAGGAGCACCACTCGGTGCGCTATACCGACGAGGCTCTGGCCTCTTGTGTGAGCCTTGCCGAGCGATATATCACCGACCGCCATTTTCCTGACAAGGCGATTGACCTCCTTGATGAGGTCGGGGCGCGTGTTGCGCTCGGTGCCGATGAGGGGCGTGTGGTTGGCGAGGAGGAGGTGCGCACTGTTGTCGCTTTGGCTACGGGGATTCCCGCCGAGAGCCTCTCACAGGGTGAGCGTCAGCGACTCTCGGGTCTTGCTGAAAGGCTTGGTGGCCGTGTTGTTGGACAGCAGAGAGCTGTGGAGCGGTTGGCTCGCTCGGTTGTGCGCTCGCGTGCGGGGTTGTCGGAGAGAGGGCGACCTATGGGTGTCTTTCTCTTTGTAGGCCCGACGGGCGTAGGTAAGACACTGCTGGCTAAGGAGTTGGCTGAGGCACTCTTCGACCGCCCCGATGCTCTGCTCAGACTCGATATGAGCGAGTATGCCGAGCGACACAATATGAGTCGTATGATTGGCTCGCCCCCTGGGTATGTGGGGTATGGCGAGGGTGGTCGCCTTACGGAGGCGGTGCGTCGTCAGCCCTATTCGGTGATTCTTTTTGATGAGATTGAGAAGGCACATCCCGAGGTCTATAATCTGCTGCTCCAACTCTTTGACGAGGGGCACCTGACCGATGGAGTGGGGCGCAGGGTTGATTTTCGTAATACGGTGATTATTATGACTTCTAATCTTGGCAGTGGTGAGCGACAGGTTAGCCGAGGGCTGGGCTACTACCAACCCACGCAGACCACCCGAAACAGGAGCGAAGAGCAGAGGTATCTGGGGGCTGTGGAGGAGCATTTCTCGCCTGAATTTGTGAATAGGCTCGATGAGATTGTCTGCTTCGATGCGCTCGATGAGGAGGCCGTTGGTCGGATTGTCGATTTGGAGTTGGAGAGCCTCTTCGACCGCCTTGCGGAGTTGGATGTGCGGGTCGAGATAACACCCGCTGCCCGAGGGTGGCTGGCTGCCGAGGGATACGATAGCCGCTATGGCGCACGAGCCTTGAAGAGGTTGATAATGGAAAAGGTGGAAAACCCTGTTGCTCAGATGATTGTGAGCGGTGGGATTGAGAAAAATGGCAGGGTTGTGATTGATGCACACGATACAATTTTTATCACAATTTCCACCTCTGCAACCTCCATTATTCCCACAATCCCCACAACCTCAACTATCCCCACAACCCACTCAGCCTAAAAAGAGGAAAATAAATGTTTAAAAATGTTTAAAAATCTTCATAGAAAACTTTTTTGTAATGGTAAATTGTTAGTGTTGGCTCAGGCGCAGACCCAATGCCTATGAGCCGAGTGAAGAGAACCTTGTTTGAGAATTTTTTGTGTTGGAGATATGGTTACTCGCGAGAGTCGCCATATTTTTTCTTTTAAATCACTACCTTTGTAGGATAGAAGATTTTTTGACGATGATTGAACAAAAATTTAGCGAAATTGTACAAAAGAGTTTCGAGGGTGGCAGGCTCTCCAAGGAGGATGTTTTGACTCTCTGGCACGAAGCACCACTCCCATATCTGATGGATGCGGCAGACCTGCTCCGTCAGCAGAAAGTGGCAGACCCTGAGGTTGTTACCTGGCAGATAGACCGCAACGTGAACATCACCAATGTCTGCATCTCGGGCTGCAAATTCTGCAACTTCCACTGCCGACTCTCCGAGCGTGACAAGTCATACATCACCTCGCTCGATGAGTATTATACCAAGATTGACGAAACGCGTGCTCTGGGTGGCGACCAACTTCTCTTGCAGGGCGGTCTGCACCCACACCTCGATATTGAGTATTATGAAAATCTCTTCCGCTCGCTCAAAGAGCGATACCCGTGGCTGAGGCTCAACGCTCTGGGTGCTCCCGAGGTGTCGCATATCGCGCGTATCAGCGGGATAACCCCTGCCGAGGCACTCCGTCGCCTGCACGAGGCGGGACTCGACACCCTCCCCGGGGCGGGTGCGGAGATTCTCTCACCCCGTGTGCGCAAGGCTATCTCCCCCGCCAAACCCACCGTTGAGGAGTGGGCCGAGGTGATGCGCGAGGCACACCGCCAGGATATCCCCTCGACCGCTACGATGATGTACGGCCATATCGAGACCATCGAGGAGCGTATTGACCACCTTCTGCTGCTGCGCGACATACAGGCCGACAAACCAGAGGGTGCGCGAGGATTTACGGCATTTATCCCGTGGATATTTTGCAGCACCGGCACACGCTTGGAGGAGGAGGGCGTGGTGTCGCACTTCTCGGCCGATGAGTATCTCCGATTGGTGGCTGTTAGTCGCCTGACGCTCAATAATATAAACAACATACAAGCCTCGTGGCTCACTGTCGGCAAAGAGGTCGCACAGCGTGCTCTGAGGGGTGGTGCGAACGATATGGGCTCGATTATGATTGAGGAAAATGTGGTCTCCTCGGCGGGGGCGAACAACCGTTTCTCGGCCGATGGAATCCGTGCCGCAATCCGTGAGGCGGGCTTCACTCCGCGCCTTCGTGACCAACTCTACAACTACCGTGACGAGTCGTTCTTGTTGTAGAGTAGGCGTTAAGTACCATAAAAATAGGTATAAAGGGCAAAAAAGAGGGCTAAAACTTATGTTCTTTCAAAAAGAAAAAGTACCTTTGCGATGTTTTTAGCCCAATATTTATCATATTGAACAACAATTCATTTTAACAATTTCAATACCAAAAAGTTAACTACTATGGACATTTCGCACATCGAACACCTCGGTATCGCAGTAAAGAGCCTTGAGGAGGCTATTCCTTACTACGAGCAGGTTCTGGGCCTCAAATGTTATAACATTGAGGAGGTTGCAGATCAGAAAGTAAAGACCGCTTTCTTCAAGGTTGGTCAGACCAAAATCGAACTCTTAGAGCCTACCTGCCCCGAGAGCACAATCGCTAAGTTCATCGAGAACCGTGGCGAGGGTGTACACCACGTGGCATTTGCCGTTAATGGCATCGAGGGTGCACTTGCTGAGGCAGCCGAGAAGGGTGTTCGCCTTATCGACCAGACTCCCCGCGCCGGTGCAGAGGGTCTGACTATCGCTTTCTTGCACCCCAAGTCGACCAAGGGTGTGCTTACCGAACTTTGTGAGGATAAAAACTAATTATATCTGATAGATTATGAGTAATATTCAGGAAAAAGTCAAGGAATTGATTAACCTCCGCGAGGAGGCAAGACTGGGTGGCGGTCAGAAACGTATCGACGCTCAGCACGCAAAGGGTAAATATACCGCTCGTGAGCGTATCGCTATGCTGCTCGACGAGGGTAGCTTCGAGGAGTTCGATATGTTCGTAACTCACCGTTGCACCGACTTCGGTATGGAGAAGAGCCACACTCTTGGTGATGGCGTTGTAACCGGTTACGGTTCGATTGACGGCCGTCTGGTTTATGTATTTGCTCAGGACTTCACCGTAACCGCTGGTTCGCTCTCGCTGACTATGTCGGAGAAGATTTGCAAGGTGATGGATATGGCAATGCGCAACGGTGCTCCCGTTATCGGTCTGAACGACTCGGGTGGTGCTCGTATTCAGGAGGGTGTTAACGCTCTGGCTGGCTACGCTGAGATTTTCCAGCGCAACGTAATGGCTTCGGGTGTTGTTCCCCAGATTTCGGCTATCTTTGGTCCTTGCGCAGGTGGTGCAGTTTACTCGCCCGCACTGACTGACTTTACCTTGATGAAGCGCGACACCAGCTATATGTTCCTTACCGGTCCTAAGGTTGTTAAGACCGTTACCGGCGAGGTTGTAACTCAGGAGCAGCTCGGTGGTGCATCGGTACACTCGTCGAAGAGTGGTGTTGCTCACTTTGCAGTTGACACCGAGGAGGAGGGTATCGCACTCATCCGCAAACTCGTTTCGTACCTCCCCCAGAACAATATGGAGGATGCACCTTTGGCAGTTTGCACCGACTCGATCGACCGTTTGGAGGATTCGCTCAACGAGATTATCCCCGACAACCCCAACCAGGCATACGATATGTATGAGGTTATCAAGGCTGTTGTTGACAATGGTGAGTACCTTGAGTCACAGGCTGCTTACGCAAAGAACATCATCACTTGCTTCGCTCGTTTCAACGGTCAGTCGGTAGGTATCATCGCTAACCAGCCTAAGTTTATGGCGGGTGTA
>JAFNVE010000071.1 GCA_017379955.1 Tidjanibacter sp.
AACAACTGCGACCACGAGGAGGCCTTCAAGGAGACCGGTACTCAGGCCGTAAGTTACACCACCGGTGTACCCGCAGCACTTGGTGCAGCGATGTTCGCTAAGGGCTATTGGCGTAAACCCGGTGTGCACAATGTAGAGGAGTTCGATCCCGATCCCTTCTTGGCTGAGTTGGGCGAGCAGGGTCTGCCTTGGGTGGAGCTCCACGATATCAATCTTGAATTGTAAGAGAGAGTGCATACTCTGAAAGATAAAGAATTTGCAGCGTTGGGTGCGGCTCTTAGCCGTATCCCATCGCCCTGCTATGTGTTGCAGGAGAGCAAGTTGCTCGAAAACCTTGCTCTGATTGACCGTGTCCGCAAGGAGGCGGGTGTGGAGATTATCGTGGCTCTGAAAGCCTCGGCTATGTGGAGTATCTTCCCCATCTTGGCTCAGCACTCCGACGGTGCTACTGCAAGTTCGCTTGCAGAGGCTCGCTTGGTATATGAGAAGTATGGCGCAAGGTCGCACACCTACGCCCCTGTCTATACCGAGGAGGAGTTTGACGAGCTGATGAGTCTGAGCGACTTTATCACCTTTAACTCCGTCGGTCAGTTCGAGCGTTTCGGGGGTAGGGCGATACTTAACGGTATCTCTTGCGGTCTGCGTATCAACCCCGAATACTCCACGGTAGAGACCGATTTGTACAATCCTGCCAGCCCCACAAGCCGTCTGGGTGTACCTGCGAGTGAGTTACAGGAGTTGCCCGAGGGTATTGAGGGCTTGCACTTCCACTCCCTCTGCGAGTCGCGTCCCGATGACTTGCGAGGTACGTTGCAGGCTGTGGAGGAGCGTTTCGGCCACTTGATTGATAAGGTGAAGTGGTTTAATATGGGTGGTGGTCACTTGATGACCCACGCCGAATATGACGAGCAGGAGTTGATAGAGATACTTCGTGGCTTTAAGGAGCGTCATCCTCACCTGAGAGTGATTCTTGAGCCCGGAAGTGCCTTCACTTGGCGCACGGGTGAGCTTGTGGCTACGGTAGAGGATGTTGTGTGCCACGGCGGGCAGCCTACGGCTATGCTCAATGTGTCGTTCGCTTGTCATATGCCCGACTGCTTGGAGATGCCCTATAAGCCCGCTATTGTGGGTGCTCGCGATGCTGAGGAGGGTGAGCAGGGTTGGCGTTTGGGTGGCAATAGCTGCCTGGCGGGTGACTTCTATGGTGATTGGGTCTTCGAGGAGGAGCCTAAGGTGGGCGACCGAGTGATTTTCGAGGATATGATTCACTATACTATGGTGAAGACCACGATGTTTAATGGCGTAACCCACCCCTCGATTGCTATTCTGCACACTGACGGAGAGTTGGAGGTGGTGCGTAAGTTCAGTTTTGAAGATTACAGGGACCGTATGTCCTAACAGAGATAACCCAAAGAAGAATAATGGACAAGAATTTTGAGGCTACACAATATAAGTTGGTATGTGTGGCAACAGGCAGAGAGTTTGAGGATGAGGGCTGGGTGCTTGACGACCGTCAGAGTAAGAGCCCCTCGTTGGTGAGAGCACAGTATGAGAAGAAGCAACTCACTGTGGGTGAGGATGATATGGGTCTGTATAAGTTTGCAGATTGGCTGCCCGTTAACCACACACTCAAAGGCTCGGCCGCTCCCGTTACCTACAAGAGCGAGGGGTTGGCTAAGGAGTTGGGATTGGAGAATCTCTATATCACCTTCAACGGCTATTGGCCTGAGAAGGGAGCAGCGATGAAGACCTGCTCGTTCAAAGAGACCGAGGCCTACTCGGTGTGTGGCAGATTTGATGCCGAGTGCGGCCAGGTGCTGGTTGTAGCCTCAGCAGGTAATACAGCGAGAGCATTTGCCAAGGTGTGCTCGGATAATAATATTCCTCTATTGCTCTGTGTGCCAGAGGATTGTCTGAGTGCTTTGTGGTTTGACGCTCCGCTTAACGACTGTGTGAAACTTATCTGTTCGGAGCACGGCTCGGACTATTTCGATGCTATCCGACTGAGCAATATGGCTACCAAGTCGAAGAGATTTGTGGCTGAGGGAGGTGCTAAAAATGTGGCACGTCGTGACGGTATGGGCACTACTATGCTCTCGGCAGCGACCACCATTGGCCGTATCCCCGACTACTATTTCCAGGCTGTGGGTAGCGGTACGGGTGCTATTGCCGCGTGGGAGATGAATCTCCGACTGATTGAGGATGGCCGCTTTGGCGACCACAAGGCTAAACTTATGGTGTCGCAGAATGCTCCGTTTGTGCCTATGTACGACGCTTGGAGGGCCGACTCGCGCCATATGTTGCCCTACGAGGATGGTAAGGCTCGCCGTGATGCGGGAATTATCGATGCAAAGGTGCTCTCGAATCGTCGCCCGCCCTACGGAATTATCGGTGGCTTGTACGATGCGATGAAGGATACCGATGGCGAGATGTTTGTGGTGACCAACCCCAATCTGCGCAAGGCGGCACGCCTCTTTGAGGAGGTTGAGGGTATCGATATCCACCCCGCAGCTGCTGTGGCTGTTGCCTCGTTGCAGAAGGCTGTTGCTGAGGGTAGAGTAGAGCGCGATAAGGTTGTTATGCTCAACATTACAGGCGGTGGCGAGCGCAGATTTAAGCACGACCACGAGATTGTCTACCTCAAACCTGCGGCTGTATTCCCAATCACTGCAACCGATGGCGAGGTTATAGAGAAGGTAGAGGCACTGTTTGAGTAAGCGATTGATAATTAATATTATGGGTTGCCCGAGTGAGTCTGTCGCTCGGGCATATTTTTAGAATAAGGCGTGGAGGTAAACGAGATTTTGACTGCCATCAGGGAGCGTAAGGGAGTCCCTGAGTTGTTGCATCATCTGCGGTGTAGTGCTGTGAGTTACTACTCGGTGGATAGGAGTGCTGCGTCCTATCTCGCTTATTGCCACGAGATTGGGGTGGGTGTTGAGTGTGACCCCTATACCGCAATGCTCTGGTATCGCCTTGCGCTGAGAGATGCATCGGCTGAGTGGCAACAGAGTTGGGTGGCTGAGCGACTTGCACTATTGGAGAAGATGAATCCCCGACCGAAATATGGGGTGGGCGAGAAGATTAGGATAGAGGATTGCGAGATAGGCACGATAGTAAATACTCCCAATGATAAACCATTGGTTGTCAATGTTAAAGACGGAACGGTCTATGTTAATGGCAAAGCCGACGACCCGTACGATAGAGTGGTTGGGGTGGTGGCTTTGCGCCTTGCGGAGCGCGAACGCAGACGAGAAAACGATGGGTTGCCGCAAGTGATTGATGAGAGGTTTGAGCGCAACTACGACCACTGCCGACTAAGGATGTCGGTCGAGGGGAGTAGATGGGGCTACCGCATTGCGGGTGAGTGTGGTGTTGTGACTGTTCCGGTCGGGACTTGCTTTGCGCAACGTGCTGTGCGAGAAACGATTATCGGCTACGCCAAGCGTGCTATGCATACGATTGGCGAGCGGTATGTTGGGCAACGCCTGGCGCAACTCTCTGCCGAAACCGGACTTCCCTATGGCGAGTTTCACTATGGCTCGGAGTCGGGCTGCTGGGGTATGTTCTACTCCAAGACCAAACGCGTGGACCTCTCGAAACACTTGATAAAACTCCCCTCGCGGGCTATCGATGCCGTGATTGTCCACGAACTCTGCCACCAAATATCTGCCGCCCACGATAGTAAATTCTACGACGCTTTGCGCACCTATGGCGGCCCCGAACTCTACCGCTACGACACCAACTTCATCCCCACCGCCAAAACCCCTGCAGATATCTGATTGATGGATTTGAGCTGATTTTAACCACTAATCCCTAAAACAACAACGGCAGTCGCAATTAAGTGACTGCCGATTTTCGGAACTTGGGTTATTCAATGACTATTTGGTGGAATGCTTAATATACAATAGAGCATTTGCTAAATTTATTCTATGTTTAGCTTATAGCCCAATTGTCAAACAATGCAATACATACCTCATCTATTCCATAAAATGTGAAAACTTCTTTTATTGCACTTTTTTCTTTATTGGAAATGTTATAGATTAGGTTAACTTTCTCTAACTCCTGATGTGATATAAGGGGGAGTGGTAATGGCTTTTATTTTGTTATAATCGTAATAGTTGTTATGTTATTTAATCAATACTATTTAATATTTCTGTGACAAAGTTTTTAACTGATTTATTATAGCTAACTTTATAAAG
>JAFNVE010000072.1 GCA_017379955.1 Tidjanibacter sp.
AGATATCAAATAATCTTAATTTAATTATGTCGTAGTTATCATAAAATCAGTCATAGACTTTTAGAAGGATTTGTTTTTTCAAAATTCTGTTTGTATAATTGCACAAAGGGTACTAATAAGTACCAATTCATTACTTAACAATCCAAATAATATAAGGCTATGACTTAATAATAGGATAACTGCGCCCTGCGCGCAAGGGCTGCTGTGTGCCCTGCCGAACAGAAGATTCAACCAACTAACAGCGTTGAGAGGCAAAGAGCAGTATAACCCCTATATGGGGATATAATACTCATTACAAAAATGTTAAGTATTGAGAGATGTAAGCAGATACTAAAAGAAGAGGGTATGAAACTCGATGATGAGCAAATAAAAGAGGTGAGAGAGTTTCTATACACCATCGCAAACCTAGAATATAAAATCAAGAACCTGAACGAAAAAGAATATGGAGATTAAGAATACAATTCTGTACTGCCGTGTATCAACGGCAGAGCAAGAGAAAGGTAGTTCTCTCGATTGGCAGGAGGACTATCTTCGCCGATATTGCGAGATGAAGCGCTACAATGTCGTTGCTGTTTATAAAGAGGATAAATCAGCAAAGTCAGGATTTAAGAAACGCACCGAGTTTCAAGCGCTAATGAAATATTGCAAAGAACATAGGCACGAAGTAGATTATGTATTAGTATATCGTTGGGATAGATATTCGCGCAATCTAAAGGAGGCTTTAATCAATCTTGATTACTTCGAGAAGTTGGAGATTGAAGTGAATAGTGTGGAGCAACATATCGACTTTAATGCAGCTGACTATATTACAATGTTGTCGCTATACATATCTATGGCTCAATCCGAAGACACGAAGATTTCCCGCCGCACACGAGAGGGCATACACGCATCATTAGAAAAGGGTAAATGCACCTGTAAGGCACCACGAGGCTATATCAATAAGCAGATAGATGATAGCAACAAGTATGTAGTTATTGATGAGACTAAGGCACCTGTAATCCGGGAGATGTTTAGGGAGGTTGCAAAGGGTGTATATACGCCCTGTTATATTCAGAAGGTGTTTGCTCGAAAAGGATATTACATTCATAAGAACTCATTTTTGAATATGCTCCGCAATAGGTTTTATGTTGGCGAGGTATTCGTACCGGAGTATAAGGATGATAAGATTGGTACTATCCCGGCTCACTATGTTAAGGGTTTACACGAACCCCTTATTGACAAAGATACATTCGAGAGAGTCCAAGCTGTTGTCAATAAAAAGCATCGCCCAAAATTAACTAAACGCGCACATCCTGATGTATTTCTTCGTCAATATCTGAAGTGTCCACAATGCGGTGCGACAATGACCGGAAGCGCAAGTAGGGGCAATGGCGGCAAATACTATTACTACCATTGTAGCCGCGACTCAAAGCATCTTAGATGTAGAGCAGATAAGGCGAACGACCTATTCGCACGCTATATTGCAACACTAAAACCTAATTATGCCATTCTAAGGCTTTATGGAGAGATTATGAAGGAGATTAGCAATGATGGTCAGGTAGCAACTCAGAGTCAAATAGCAAAGGTTGAAGAGGAGATAATGGCTCACGAGGCTCGATTGGCTGCTGCAACCAACAAATTTCTCGATGGGGAAATAGATGCGACCCTCTACGCAGAGTTAAAACAGCGAGTAGAATTGGAGAAGAGGGCTTGCCTTAGTAAGCTCGATATGCTCAAAACCCCTAAGTGTGCTGATATTGAACCACAACTTGAATATGCTATGTCTCTGATAAACAATATGGAACACCATATAAGAGAGGGACGTTTGGAGGTCAAGAGAGAGTTGATTGGTGTGATGTTCCCTGAGAAATTTGAATTTGATGGTGAAACATATCGAACCAACTCATATAACAAGGTACTCGATGTAATATACCTACAAACCAATGAGTTACGAGGGGAAAAGAAAAGAGACTCTTCAGATTTTTCTGAAAAGTCTCTTCAAGTACCCGGAGCCGGGATCGAACCGGCACAGGGGTGAACCTATTGGTGTTTGAGACCAACGCGTCTACCAATTCCGCCATCCGGGCGTGGCAGTACCACTGTTTTGAGTTGCAAATATACGCAATTTTCGGAAAATGCAACTCTTTTATAGTAGTTTTTTTCTTCTTTCGCTATTTTTTCTCTCTCAGCAGTGCCTTTACGATACCATCAACATCGTACTCACACTCCGCTTTTTGCTCGGCAACGCTTGCGTGTTGCACAAACTTATCCTTAATGCCGAGGCACTCGACCACGCCATCATACCCCATCTGTGCCAGCATGGTAGCCACTGCGCTACCCGCGCCACCATCCACCACGCCATCCTCGACAGTCACCACCCTGCGGAACTTAGCCGCCACCTCGGCAACCATCTGCTCATCGACAGGCTTCGCCCAGCGCATATCAACAACCTCAACGCTAACGCCCTCTCTCTCAGCAATCTCTGCGGCTCTTAAGCCATCTGCTGTCACCGTGCCGAAGCAGAGGAGTGCCACATCCTGACCCTCGCGCACCTTGCGTGCACGGCCCACCTCCAACATCTTCATCGGCTCCTCGGCCACTCCCACACCATTGCCACGCGGGTAGCGGATAGCAAAGGGGCCTCCCACCTGCAAGGCGGTGTACATCATATCGCGCAGTTCCTGCTCATTGCTGGGCGTAGCGATGCGCATACCGGGCACAGGGCGCAGGAAGGCGATATCGAAGGCACCATTGTGTGTCGAACCATCCTCGCCCACCACACCTGCCCTATCCAGGCAGAGCACCACCGAGTAGCCACTCAGCGCAACATCGTGAATCACATTATCATAGCCTCGCTGCAAGAACGAGGAGTAGATATTACAAAACGGTACAAGTCCCTCTGCTGCCAGGCCTGCCGAGAAAGTCACAGCGTGACCCTCACAGATACCCACATCGAAGCACCTCTCAGGCATAGCGCGTTGCAGGATATCCATCGAACACCCTTTGAGCATTGCAGGGGTGATACCCACAACTCTCTCGTCCATCTGTGCCAACTCCAAGAGTGCCTTGCCGAAGACATCCTGATAGCGGGGTGGCAGACCCTCCTTACCTTTCTCTCGCTTGCCCGTTGCGGGGTCGAAGCGGCCGGGTGCGTGCCATACGGGGTCTGTGCTACCCTCAGCGGGGGCGTAGCCCTTGCCCTTGATGGTGATGACGTGCAGCAACTTAGGGCCGGGAATCTCTTTCAGGTCGTTGAAGGTGCGGATGAGTGCCTTCAGGTCGTGGCCATCCACAGGGCCGAAGTAGCGGAAATTAAGACCCTCGAAGAGGTTGCTACTACTCAGAATACTCGATTTGAGGCCGTGGCCCATCTTCTGCAACCCACGGCGCAGACGCGGAGTGCGCGACAGAGCACTCCACAGCCCATTTTTGAATCTGTTATATCGTTTCGACGAGGCAATCTTGAGGAGGTTCTCCTTCAAAGCACCCACATTGGAGCTAATCGACATATTGTTGTCGTTGAGCACCACCAGCAGGTCGGCCTCGCTCGCTCCCGCATTGTTAAGTCCCTCGAATGCCAGACCACCTGTCAGCGCACCATCGCCAATCACAGCCACTGTCTTCTGCTCCTTGCCAAGCAACTTGGCGGCCTGTGCCATACCGAGTGCGGCGGAGATACTCACCGAGGAGTGACCACCCACAAAGGCGTCGTACTCGCTCTCCTCGGGGCGCGGGAAGCCGGCAATGCCACCCTTCTTGCGCAGGGTGTGGAACTCGTCGCGACGACCGGTGATGATTTTATGTGTATATGCCTGATGGCCCACGTCCCAGACAATCTTGTCCTGCGGGGCGGAGAATACATAGTGGAGGGCGGTTGTCAACTCCACGGTACCGAGGCTCGATGCAAGATGGCCAGGGTTGCGCGAGAGTTCATCGACAATCATATCACGCACCTCACGACAATAGGCAACCAACTCTTCCTGAGAGAGTTGTTTGAGGTCGTCAGGCGAATTTACCTTGTGCAGATATTGGTTGTCGAGCGCCATAATAATTGATTATCCGCACAAATATACAAATAATATGATAAATTTGTGAAAAAATCACTATCTTCGTGGTGGACTCCGTGTGGTACGGTGAGCCGAATAATCAGAAACAGTGTTATGAAGTATAAACGTATATTGCTCAAACTAAGTGGTGAGTCGCTGGCCGGTGGTAACGGTCACGGCCTCTCGACAGACGTACTTATCAGCTACGCCCGCCAGATTAAGGAGGCTGTGGCTGAGGGTGTGCAGATTGGTATTGTGATTGGCGGTGGTAACATCTTCCGTGGCTTGCAGGGCGTGGGCCGTGGCTTCGACCGCGTGAAGGGCGACCAGATGGGTATGCTCGCTACAATCATCAACTCCCTGGCTCTCAGCTCGGCACTCGAAGCCGAGGGTGTAAAGTCTAAGGTGCTCACCAGCTTCTGCACTGAGCCTGTGGGCGAGTACTACTCCAAGGCAAAGGCTGTCGAGTATCTCAATGCAGGCTATGTGGTGATTATTGGTGGTGGCACCTCCAACCCCTACTTCTCTACTGACACTGCCTCGGCACTGCGCGGTATCGAGATTGAGGCAGACATTATGTTCAAGGGTACTCGCGTTGATGGCATCTACACCGCCGACCCCGAGAAAGACCCCACAGCAACCAAGTTCAAGACCATCTCCTTCGATGAGGTCTACCAGCGCGGTTTGAAGATTATGGACCTCACAGCCTTCACCCTCTGCCGTGAGAATAAGTTACCTCTGGTGGTCTTCGATATGGACACCGAGGGCAACCTCATGCGCATCCTCTCGGGTGAGGAGATTGGTACCGTGGTCACCCTGTAAAGTTTTCCCAAAGAAAGTAACTTAAAAAGATAAAAATATGAGCGACGAATCGAAACTTATTATGGACGATGCATCGGATAAGATGCACCGCACCCTCGAACACCTGAAAGAGGCTCTGCTCGGCATCCGCGCGGGCAAGGCTAACCAGCACGTTTTGAAGGGTATCACCGTGGAGTACTACGGCAACCCCACCCCTGTTGAGCAGGTGGCAAGCATCACCATCCCCGATGCCAAGACTATCATCGTACAGCCCTGGGAGCGCAATATGATTGCCCCCATCGAGAAGGCTATCCTGATAGCAAACATCGGCCTTACCCCCTCGAACAATGGCGAGCACATCCGCCTCTCCATCCCCGCCCTCACCGAGGATCGCCGTCGCGAGCTCGTTAGACAGGTGCGCGAGGTGGCTGAGAAGGCACGCGTGAGCCTCCGTGGCGCACGTCGCGATGCTGTGGACAACTTCAAGAAGGCACAGAAGGAGGGTATGGCCGAGGACGAGGCTAAGAGCGGCGAGCAGGAGGCACAGAAACTCCTCGACAACTACTCCAAGAAGGTAGAGGAGGTTGTGGCTGCCAAGGAGAAAGAGATTATGACTGTGTAGTGCAAGATTAAAGATTCAAAATGAAAAAACTGAGAGCGGTGAATGCCGCTCTCAGTTTTTTTCATTTTGCTCAGAACCGTTAGTAAGGTAAAATGACCTGATACCTCTGCTCTGCCTCGCGACACCTGCCTGCTTACGCAGGCATTTCCAAGCCTGACCCACCCCCAAGCCCCCGCCTCGGCGGGGGACTTACTCCTCGGCAA
>JAFNVE010000073.1 GCA_017379955.1 Tidjanibacter sp.
CGTCCTACCCTTGTGTTGAGCCACAACAAGACCCTTGCAGCCCAGCTCTATGGTGAGTTCAAGGCCTTTTTCCCGAACAACGCTGTCGAGTATTTCGTATCCTACTACGACTACTATCAGCCGGAGGCCTATCTTCCCGCTAGCGACACCTACATCGAAAAGGATCTCGCCATAAACGAAGATATTGAAAAACTGCGTCTGCGCACCACTGCATCACTCCTCTCGGGTCGCAGAGATGTGATTGTGGTGTCGAGTGTGTCGTGTCTCTACGGTATCGGCAACCCCGAGGATTTCCGCGCAAACAGCATACTCATCAAGTGTGGCGACCGCATAGGTCACAAAAAACTCATCTACTCGCTTGTAGACTCGCTCTACACCCGCACAGAGCAGGAACTCACCACCGCCACCTTCCGTGTGGTGGGCGACACGATAGATATTATGCCCTCCTACGCCGATGTTGCCTATCGTGTGATGATGTGGGGCGACGAGGTGGAGGCCATATTCCGCATAGACCCCGCAACAGGCGAGCGTTTGGAGTCGATGGAGAGCGTAAAGATATTCCCCGCAAACCTCTTTGTAACCACCCGCGACCGCACAAACAAGGCTATCGAGCAGATACAACTCGACCTCGGCGAGCGCATAACACACTACGAAGAGCAGGGTCGTAACCTCGAAGCGCACCGCATAAAGCAGCGCGTGGAGTACGACCTCGAAATGATAAAGGAACTCGGCTACTGCTCGGGCATTGAGAACTACTCGCGCTACCTCGATGGTCGCAAGCCCGGGGAGCGTCCCTTCTGTCTGCTCGACTACTTCCCCGAAGACTACCTCCTGGTAATCGACGAGAGCCACGTCACCATACCCCAGATTCGTGCCATGTACGGTGGTGACCGTGCGCGCAAGGAGACCCTTGTGGAGTACGGATTCCGTCTGCCGGCCGCCATTGACAATCGTCCGCTAACCTTCGACGAGTTCGAGAAGTTCGCCCGCACAACCATCTATGTAAGTGCTACCCCCGCCGAGTATGAACTTGTGCAGAGTGAGGGTACGGTGGTGGAGCAGTTGATACGTCCCACCGGATTGCTCGACCCCAAGATTGAGGTGCGAAAGACTGAGGGTCAGATAGATAACATACTCGAAGAAATCGAAAAGCGTGTGCGTGCCAACGAGCGCGTGTTGATAACAACCCTCACCAAGCGTATGGCGGAGGAGCTATCCAAATACTTCGACCGCATAGGTGTGCGCAACCGTTACATACACTCCGACATAGACACCTTTGAGCGTGTGCAGATACTCGAAGACCTCAAAGCGGGCTCCTTCGATGTGTTAGTGGGTGTCAACCTTTTGCGCGAGGGACTCGACCTGCCCGAGGTGTCGTTGGTGGTAATCCTCGATGCCGACAAGGAGGGATTCCTGCGCAGCGAGCGTGCCCTCACGCAGACCGCCGGACGTGCGGCGCGCAACGTGAACGGCATGGTGATTATGTATGCCGATCGTTACACAGATGCAATGAAGGCCACAATCAGCGAGAGCAATCGTCGTCGCGAGAAGCAGATGCGCTACAACGAGGAGCACGGCATAACACCGCGCGCCGTAAGCCACTCATCGCGCTCACTACTCAGCGAGGAGGCACTCGCCACACAAGCAATCGACAAGCAGCACCCCTACGCCACAACGCCCCTCTACACCCCGACAAGCATAGCAGCCGATGTCGCAGGCACCTACTCCGCAGGTGAGCCGTCAGCCGTGAGCCTAGCACACGAGGTGGAGGAGGCGCGACGTCGCATGGAGGAGGCAGCAAAGAGGCTCGACTTCGGCGAGGCAGCGCGCTGGCGCGATGTGATGTATGCCCTGCAGGAGCGACTTGCAAAGGAGAAAAGATAGAGAACAACACGATGAAACTTGCAGAACAGATAACCCGAATAATAGATTTTTTTTACATCAAGCCCATCACCAGGCTTATGCCACGCGACACATTTCGCTATGCGGCGTGTGGCGGAGGTAACCTCGTGCTAAACTGGGTGTTATACTTCCTCGTATTTCACTTCCTGGTGCGACAGCAACTCGTCGACCTGGGCTTCATAGCCATATCGGCACACATAGCAACAATGCTCATCACCTTCCCGATAACCTTCTTCACGGGATTCTGGCTCCAGAAAAATGTGTCGTTCAGCGACTCACCACTGCCTACAGGCACCAAACTGCTCCGCTACGCCCTGACAGTGGCAGGCTCGCTCGTGCTCAACTACATAGGACTGAAATTCTTCGTCGAGTGGTGCCACATCTACCCCACACCCTCACAAATAATCACCTCACTAATATCAGTAGTCTACTCCTACTTCGCCCAACGATACTATACGTTTAAGAAATAATAGGTTTTTGCCCCTTTTTTGTAAAAAAGCGGCACCAAAAAACTTTTGTACTATTAGTTTGCGGGTTTAGAGATATCCTTGCGGATATTACAAACAAAAGAGAGATATGTTCTGCTCGAATAAATTCGGCAGCCCCATATCTCTCTTTTATTTGTACCCTCTACGAGGGTATCCCCTAAACCCGAA
>JAFNVE010000074.1 GCA_017379955.1 Tidjanibacter sp.
AGACGTATTGCCAGTGGTGTATGTTCGAAGAGAGCGGCGAAGTATAAGTCAAAGGTTGCGGCACCAGCCAACTCCTCGCCATCAAGGCACGCAATTTCTAACTCTGCATTCATAATGTCGTCATCAGAGAAACCATAGAAAGTAACCCCCTGTGCCTCCATCTCAGGATCAGCGGGAACAGTCCACTTGTAGTCATAAGCGATACCGAGCTGAGTTACGCTGATGTTGTACTCCTTGAAGTTGTAAGCAACGGTAATAACACCACCGGTCAGAGGATCGTCGCTGTTGTTAGCAGCTGCGGTGAAGGTAATCTTCTTAGCCTCTGCGTCCCAAGCAAGATCCTTAATCCACTTGGTTGCGGTGGTTGCGCGTACCTGTGCCCACTCACCGGGGTTCTCAATGGTGAAGGGAATCTCAATTTTACCACCTGCCTGAGGAACCTCTACGCTAGTAGTCGAGAGGGTAAATACGGGCTCGGGAGCGCCATCATAGGGGTTTTCGTTAGGATCGGTACAAGCGGTCATAGCCACTGCACAGATCATTGCGGCAATTGTAAAAAATCTTTTCATAAGCCGAATTGTTAAATGTTATTAAATTAAATTGTTTGTTTATCAGTTATATTGTAACCTAACCTTCTCTGTAAATAGTCCACAGAGTCTGTCATCTGACAACTCCTGTTTAGGACCACAAATAATCTTCAATTCACAAAAATACAATTTTATCTGTTTATATCATATAATTTGTAATTTTTTTGCGAATTTTTTATCAAATAGTGGCTTTTTTAACAAACAGAGTGATTCCCCACTGCGAGAATATTTAAACTGCAAACTGCACCAACTATTTCGGGTTGGTGCAGTTTGCAGTTGCTCAACCTTTGATTAGTAGGTAGTTACGGATTTTCTGGCGGTCGGCTGTGCTGGCACAGAGTCGGGACCATATACATCCTCAAATGCTACCTTTCCGCTCCAAGTATATGTAAGCGAAGCCTCGCTTTCGTCGCTCAGAAGAGTGCCCGAAAGCTCAATATCGAACGAGTAGCCCTCTTCGCACTTACAGATTGTAACATTTCCACTATCGGCAATCATATAGTCGCTAATCTCGCCCTCTGCATCGTAGTAGACCACATAGCTCGGGAAGAGATATGTATCCATTAGTGTCTCGCCACCGCGGATAACCGTTCCACTGAACGGCTCGCCCTCCACGGGGTACTCCACCGCAAACTCACCCGTAGGCAGTGCCGTTGCGCCCACAGGCTGGTCACTGAGCATACCGAGCATAATTCGGTAGCCCTCCTCCGAGAAATCAAGTTCTATCTCATAGTCGGTGACAGCACCGGGGAAGAAGTCCTCATCGTCGTAGTCGTTGCCATAGTAGTAGGCAGTCACAGGGCTCGGCTCACTCTCGGGGAAGGTGTAGGTCACCTTGTGCCACTGTTTGCGGGTAGTGGTCTTGATGGTGGCTGTTATGCCCTCGTCGGTAATCTCTACTGTTCCCTCGCTGAAATAATCGGCGTCTATGGTCGTACCCGAAGCGTTGTTGTGAACATACATTGAGCGATCTGTTGCGTCGATAGTCCAAGGCTCACCCGAGTCGGTAAGGTCGATGGTGTAGGTGCCTTTGGGGAGTGGCTCCCAACTCTTTACATCAGTCGGCTCCTCCATAACATCTGTTATCAGCGAGAAGAAGTAATATCTTGCCGAGGGGGCTGCTGTCGACCCATCAGTCAAAAAGTCGTTAGGACCAAGTGTGAGGTAGAAAATACCGTCCTCGATATAGCGGATAAAAGCGTTGGGCGACTCGTACTCAACAGCAATATCGGGGTCTATAGGACCAGAACCAATCTCGTCGCCACTTGCGTTATAGAACTCATAACTGCCTGAGTATGTTACGGTATGCGTTATGCCGTCGGTGTCGGTGACCACCAGAGTCATACCATCGGCAGTAACCGTCAGTGTACCATCGGTGAAGGTTACATTGCCCACCTCCTCGCCTGTCGAGTTGGTCTTGAAGTGGCGGCTGTAAGCGGTGAAAGTACCTGCCAGATTATCGCCCGAGTCGTCGTAGGTGTATACACCCTCGGCAATTGTGATAGGCTCCTCGGTAGGCTCCTCAGAGGTAAAGAGGTCAATCAGGTAGTAGGTGCCATTAGGTGCCAAGGTTGCCTCGTTGCTCTCCATACCCTCCACACTGCGGTCCGAAAGGTAGAAGTAGTAGTTGGGCGAGGTGTAGTAGCCCAGATAGTAGCCATTGTAGAGGCCCGACAGAGCGGTGGCGGTAAACTCCACATCCTCAGGCTCGGGGGCGGGCTGAGCACCACTCTGATTTACAGCAACCTCGATGACCTCCGAAGCGTAGGCTACCGTAATAATGGCACTGCGCTGCTCGGTATTGGGGTTGGCTGCAACCGCGAATTGGACAGTGCCATCTTTCGAGGTGTCGAACTCGCTCACCCAATTGTGGCTGACCGATGTAGCTATCTGAGTACCCGCAACAGGGTTTTTAAGCGTGTAACTGATTGTGCCAGACGAGGCTTCCGCTCCAAAGTTCATAACTGACTCAGAGGTGAGGGTAAGTTCAGGAACGGGTTGCTCGGGGTCTTTGCAACCAAAAAGAGCTACAAACGAGAGCAAAATTAGTAGGTATCTTTTCATAATTTCAATATTTGTTTGTCTCAGTTCACAAATATATAAAAAAATACCGTATGCGTGCTCACGCTACGCATACGGCGGATGAATTTATGAAGATGATTTGCTTTTTCACCTCTGCCATAACTGACACCCGTCGATGTCGGGCAGAGAGCAACAAAAGCCGAAGTAAAATTAGTTGAGGAGCTCAGCCAACTTAGCAGCCAAATCCTCGCCACGCAGGTTCTTAGCAACGATGTTGCCGTTGCCGTCGATAAGGAAGTTGGTGGGGATGCTGTTCACGCCATACTCCTTAGCAGCTGCGTTGTCCCAGTAGGTAACGGTGCTAACGTGTACCCAATCCAGCTTCTCCTCCTTGATGCAGTTCTTCCAATCCTCCTCCGAGCGATCGAGCGATACACCAAAGATCTCAAAACCCTTATCCTTATACTCTGCGTAAGCCTCCAACATATAGGGAACCTCACCCATGCAAGGACCGCACCAGCTTGCCCAGAAGTCCAGAAGAACATACTTGTTCTTAGCAACTACCTCCGAGAGAGCAGCCTCGCCACCATCGGGAGTGGGCTGTTTGATCTCCTTGTAAGGCTTGCCAGGCTCGGTCTCCTTCAAGATATCAGCACGCTCGCGAAGTGCCTTTGCGCGATCCATCTCCTGCAACTCGGGAGCGAGTTTCTCGTAAGCAGCGATAATCTCATCGCCGGTCATGCTATAAGCAGCGTTCTGCAAGAGCGACAGACCGTAGAGGTTGTCCAGGTTCTCCTCCAAAGCAGCAGCCTCGATAGCGTCGTACTCCTCCAACAGAGCCTCTTTCTCCTCGTCGGTAGTGCCCTCTGCGTAGAACTTCTCCTCGATTACACGCTGTTTTGCGCTAACCTCAGCAGCAGCATCATTAGCGGGGGTACCCTTAACGATAACCATCTCGCCATCCTCAACAACTTTCAGCTTACCAGCCTCCAAGAAAAATGCGAGAACGGGCTGACCATCAACACCCAGGTAAGCCTGCATAGGAGTCTCAACCTCGCCACTAATCGAGAAGCTACCATCCTCGGTAGTAGCCGAAGCCAATACATCACCGTTTGCGGGGTCCAAAACCTCAATGCTACCGGTAACATCAGTCATAGTACCCGAAAGGGTGTACTTGGTCGACGAGCCGCAACCAACTGCCAACAGAGCAGTAGCGGCAATAATCATAATTTTTTTCATAATCTTTTTTGTTTTTTAAACTATAATAAATTTATAACTCTTTCTGTTTCACTATTTTCGGGTCGAGCGTTGGTGTCTGACAATCTTCTCGGGATTCTCAGCCACAAATCTCTCCCAACTCCCCCCACGCTTTGCGGTGCGGTGCTTGGGTGCTGTCGGTATCGGCGAGGAGGTCATCAGGTGGTGACACAGCGCAACCGCCAAACCATCCGTAGCATCGAGCCTTCTGACATCGTACTCGATGTGCAACATCTGCTGCAACATCTTGGCTACCTGCTCCTTAGAGGCTGAGCCTGTGCCCGTTATCGCCTGCTTGACTCTCGTGGGTGGGTACTCAAACACCTTTTTATCTCTGCTCAGTGCAGCAGCCATCGCCACGCCCTGCGCCCTGCCGAGTTTGAGCATACTCTGCACATTTTCGCCAAAAAAAGGCGATTCGAGAGCCACCTCGTCGGGTTGGTACTCATCGGTCAGTTGTGCTACGCGGCGAAAGATATAACCCAACTTCTCGTAGGGGTCTTTCATCTTCACCATATCGATATCGCCAATAATCAAGCACTCCATCTTCCCATCCGTAACCTTCAACAGACCGTAGCCCATACGGTTAGTTCCCGGGTCGATGCCCATTATCAGACGATTCTGCGTGCCCTCCCTAATCATACCTTATATATATACTCGCTTTGTGGCGAGCCCTCTTCAATGCTACTTCTCCTCGCTGAGAAACATCTTCTCCAACTTATCTACCGTCTTCTTCATCTCGGGAAGGTTACGATAGACAGCATTGCAACGGCGATACTTGGCAATAGGCATTCCGGGGAAGCCCATCAGAGTAACGTCGTCGGGCTGGCTGTTTGTCACGCCCGTCTGCGAGCCGGTGTTCACACGGTCGCCAATGGTGATATGGCCCACGATACCGGTCTGGCCACCAAACATACAGTTGCGGCCCACCTTGGTAGAGCCTGCAATACCTGTCATAGCGGCGGCAACAGTATTCTCGCCAACTACTACATTGTGAGCAATCTGGATAAGGTTGTCGAGTTTAACACCCTTGCAGATGCGGGTCGAGCCCATTGTTGCGCGGTCGATAGTGGTGTTAGCACCAATCTCCACGTCATCCTCAACCACAACATTGCCAATCTGAGGAATCTTGTCGTACTTACCCTCAGCGTTGGGTGCGAAGCCGAAGCCATCGGAGCCGATAACTGCGCCCGAGTGAACAATCACACGGCTGCCAATCTGGCACTCCTCATATACCTTAACGCCCGAATAGAGCATTGTATTATCGCCAATTGTTACTCTGTCGCCAATATAGCAGTGGGGGTAAATCTTACATCCCGAGCCTACCTTAGCACCTGCATCGACAACGACGTATGCACCAATATAGCAACCCTCGCCAACGGTAGCGGTGGGGTCGATAACTGCTGTGGGATGCACGCCACTCTTCTGTGGCTTGCTTGCCACATACATCTCCAACAACTTAGCAAAGCAACCGTAGGGGTCGTCAACCTTCACCAGCGTTGCGTGCTCCACCTCCTGCTTGGGCTCAAACGAGCGAGCCACAATCACAATAGAGGAGCGGGTAGAGTAGAGGTATTGCTCATACTTGGGGTTCGAGAGAAACGACAACGCCCCCTCTTCGCCCTCCTCAATCTTTGCCAGAGTGCTGACCGTCACATCCTTATTACCCACAATATCGCCACCCAAAGCGGCAGCAATCATCTCTGCACTAAATTTCATTTTTTTGTTCGTTTTACCTTATCTTGCTAATTATCCTCGGTAAGGTATAGTCATAGTCCTACAGCCT
>JAFNVE010000075.1 GCA_017379955.1 Tidjanibacter sp.
CTCTCGGCTGAGGATATGGTGCCGATTGTGGAGGCTATTTCGAGGATGGAAAATGGCGTGAGTACTGTGGCTGAGGATATTGCAGAGGGGTGGAGGCTCTTTTGCAAGGACTATAAGAGGTAGTATTTCTTGCAATGCAACAACCACACGGACCACAAATACCCAGCCAGCAAAGTGGATAAAAAGGAGAAAAAGAGAGGAAATTTTGCGGTTTGGGCTAAAAGATATATCTTTGCGCCGTGGAACGATTTGGCCGCTTGCAGACCACGTTAAAAAAGTGCTAAAATGCATCCTTTGGCTATGGCTCATCTCTGAGCGTGGTTGGGTGATGAATCTCTGCAAGCCCACTCTGTCCCATTAAATTTGTAAAAGTAGAATAATTTAATAGGAATAAAAAGATGAGTTTTTTGTTTACTTCCGAGTCGGTGTCCGAGGGACATCCCGATAAGGTTTCGGATCAGATTTCCGATGCAATTCTTGATGAATTTCTTCGCCACGACGCCTCTTCAAAGGTGGCGTGCGAGACACTCTGCACAACAGGTATGGTTATGGTAGCAGGTGAGGTGCGCTCCTCGGCTTATGTCGATGTTCAGGAGGTGGCACGTCGCGTTATCAACCGTATCGGCTACACCAAGAGCGAGTACCAATTCGATGGCAACTCGTGCGGTATTCTCTCCGCAATTCACGAGCAGTCGAAGGATATCAACCGTGGCGTAGTTCGTGAGGAGGAGAGCGAGCAGGGTGCTGGCGACCAGGGTATTATGTTTGGTTATGCTTGCAACGAGACTCGTGAGTTGATGCCTGCAACACTGATGTTGGCACACGTTATTTTGAAGGAGTTGGCAGTTATCCGCCGTGAGGGTGAGGTGATGACCTATCTCCGCCCCGATGCAAAGAGCCAGGTGACTATCGAGTACGACAACGAGGGCAATCCTCAGCGCGTACACACAATCGTTGTTTCGACCCAGCACGATGAGTTTATCGTAGCAGGTGAGGGTCGCACTGAGTCGGAGGCTGAGGCACAGATGGCGGCAATCATCAAGGAGGATGTTCGCACTATTCTGATTCCCAGAGTAAAGGCTCGTTTGGAGAGAGCAGGCGACAAACTCGCTGAGCTTATTGGCGAGGAGTATATCCTCCACGTTAACCCCACAGGCAAGTTTGTGATTGGTGGTCCTCACGGCGACACTGGTCTGACCGGCCGTAAGATTATCGTAGATACCTACGGTGGTCGTGGTGCGCACGGTGGTGGTGCATTCTCGGGTAAGGACTCCTCGAAGGTGGACCGTTCGGCAGCTTATGCTGCACGCCATATCGCAAAGAACCTTGTGGCAGCAGGTGTGGCAGACCGCATCCTGGTACAGCTCTCCTATGCTATCGGCATTGCGCAGCCTCTGAGCATTTTTGTAGATACCTATGGCACTTCGCACGTTGAGGTTAGCGATGGCGAGATTGCTAATATGATTGGCGAGGCATTTGACCTCCGTCCCCACGCTATCGTTAAGCGTTTCGGCTTGAAGAATCCTATCTTCGAGGCTACTGCATCCTACGGTCACTTCGGCAACCGCCCCTATACTCAGGAGGTTACCGTATATGACGAGCAGGGTGTTGCTACCAAGCGTGAGGTAGAGTTCTTCGGCTGGGAGAAACTCGACGAGGTGGAGAATATGAAGAAACTCTTTGCACTTGCATAAGGTAATGGAGAAATTTTTATTGTCGCGAGGTGTGGCCTTGATGGTGACAGATAGCGGTGGCGAACTCCCCGCTATGCTTCTCCTTCACGGCTATCTCTCCTCGGGCGATGTCTTTGATGACCTTACGGCTAAACTGAAAAAGGAGTACCGAGTAATCACCCTCGACCTGCCTGGTGCGGGTATCTCGGAGGTGGTTGGCGAGGTGCACACGATGGAGTGGATGGCCGATGTTGTGGCTGGTGTCTTGGAACAGTGTGGTGTGGAGCGTGCTACGGTGGTTGGTCACTCGATGGGTGGCTATGTGGCGTTGGAGTTGCTCCGTGCCAAGCCTGAGATGGTCGAGAGGTTGGTGCTGATGCAGGCACTGCCCGTTGCCGACTCCGACGAGAAGCAGGCAGAACGCGAACGAGAGTTGAAGGTGCTTGCCGAGGGCAAGAAAGATATCTTGGCTCATCTCTCTCCCGAACACTCATTTGCCCCCTCAAACCGTAAGCGTATGGCAGAGGAGATGGAGGCGATGGCCGAAAGAATCATCCTCACCGAGGATGAGGGAGCAATGGCACAGCTGCGCGGACTGCTCGCACGCGGTGACCAGAGCGATGTACTGAAAGGCTCGTCGGTGCCTCTCTGCTTTATCTTCGGTCGTCACGATGAGCGAGTAAGCCCTGAGCGTGCTGAGGCGGTAGCTGCCGATTATCCCAATGCCGAGGTACTCTGGCTCGAAGAGTCGGGACACTTTGGTTTCCTCGAAGAGCAGGATAAGGTTGTAGAGTTTCTGCTCAGCAAGTAGCAGCGCGATACCTATTATATAAATATAGCCCGAGAGCAATCTCGGGCTATATTTATATTTAGGTGTAACCGATTACCACTTTGCCTCGACTGCGTGTTTGAGGAGTGTTTTCAGGTCGTCCAGATTATTGGTGTCAAGTTTGTTGGCAGTGATGTACTCTTTAACCTCGTCCTTGTTGTTCGAGAAGGGCTTTACGATACTCTTAACGGTGTGTGTGCGGTAGAACTTATTCTTGCGCACAATATAGTATTCGGAATGCTCCTCGAAGACAAAGAGTTGGTCGCTGCTCAGTACAAACTGGCCTGTTGCAGCATCGTAGTTTCTCACTCGGTGCGAGCCGCTGGCAATCGACTGACCGCCATAATCGCCCGACGAGCGAGCCTCGTTCTTGGCTGTGAGGTAGGATACGCAGGCAATCGACATATCGCCAAAGTCGCCCAAAATCTCAAACCAATTATTGCCACGCCATACAAAACGGCGGTCAACCATATCAACATATGCCACCTGAGTAGGGTCGGCAATATCCATCACCGTGCCATCCTCGTTTTTGAATTGGATAGTCTTGGTGTAGAGGTTGTAGTTCAAAAGGCCCTGAGTGCGAGTTCCATTATTCAGAATTACCTGACCTGCAACAAAACCAGGATACTTGTAGAGTACCTTGGTCTGATCCTCGCCCTCGCGCAACTCACGGGTCTGCTGAGCCGAGAGAGTCAGCGACGAAGTGAGGAGAATCAATAACAATAAAAATCTTTTCATAATCTGTTCTCTATTTATTATGCCTCGGCAGGAGTCTCCTCCTTGGCGGGAAGTTCCTTAATCCAACCATTCATCTTCTCGCTGCCAACCACCTCGGCAACAAAAGGAATTGCCAATACTGCACCTACACCAATCACGCCACCAAGGAAGGTGAAGATAACCAAAATCTTAGCGCGTGCGGGTTTGCTCTTCTTCACGGGAACGGTTACGGGCTTGATGACGGTGAGTACGGGGGTAGTCTCCTTGACATTGATACGCGCCTGCTCCAACTGTGCTGCAAGGTCGGTATAGACGGTCGAGGTGATGGTATACTCGGTGTTCAGACGCTCCTGCTGTACGCGAGCAGCCGCGGTAGTGATGTTGTAGTTGGCATCCATAAAGGCGGCACGGCGACTCTGGATATCCTCCATCTCGGCCTTGACCTCATTGTAACGCTCCTCGATAAAATTGAGGTCCTCCTGCACCTTCTCGATTTTGTAACGAGTTACATAACTCTCCAGATTGTCGAGCATTGCTTGCGCCAACTCGGCAGCTGCAAGGGGCTCGGGCATATTTGCCGAGAGGCTGAGGTAGCCGTTCTTGTCGTCGAGGCTGAAGCCAGTAATCTCACCGAGCAGTTTGTAGCACTTCTCCTCATCGGGAGTCATTGTGTTAATCTCGGGATGAATATCCAGATTGGAGTTGTCGGTTGGCTCCTGCTCTCCGCGCAGTGCTCCGAGGATAACGCCCGGCAGACCGATGGTGTAGCGTTTGATATAGTCGCCTACCGATGGTTTGTTGTACTCGGGGTTGAAATAGTAATCAAAGAGGGTGATGGGCTCCTCAAACTCTGCAAAGTGAATTTTGGTGTACATCAAATCCTTACGGAAAGGTACACTGCTTACAATATTCTCATATACATATGGCGACAGAGTGCTGTTATTGCCTGTATTATTCACCCTGATACCTGCAAGAGCGGCAAGCGAAGAGAGGCTGCTGCTGGAACTGCTGTTTCCGGTCTGGGGAACAATCTCACATCCTGCCGAGAAGACCTTTGCGCTAAACAGAGCCACCATAAGACCCACAACCATAAAGAGTACGGTTGTCTTGATAATCAGACCACGGTTGTGCCACAACTTGGCAATCAACTCTACAAGGTCAATCTCCTGCTCCTCTACGGGAGTCTGATACTGCTGTTCGTTCATAGTGGTCTGTATTATTTCAACATATTAATAACCGACATAATCATTGCAGCCGAGTAGGTGGTGCTCTGCAAGATGCTTGCGATATCGGCAATACTTACAGGCGCAGCCTTAATCTTGTAGGGTACAATAATCTGACAACCAGGCTCAATGCGTGCGCCATTACCCGTGTCAACCATACCGTTCATATAGACAACGATAGGCTTACTCTTGCGTGCATTCTGAGCATAACCACCTGCCATCTTGATATAATCCTTCACGGTTTGGCCTTTGCGGTAACTAACCGAGTTGGGGTAGTTGACTGCTCCAAGCATCTGCACGGTGCTATTCATCAAGGGGATGGTGATAACATCGCCATCGCGCAAAACAATATTGTAGTCCGAAGTGGGGTCGTTAAGAGCCTTCTCCAAATCGATACCTACGGTATATGTATCAGCAAAAGCCTCAGCTAACATCTCAATTGAGATGGTGTCGCTAACTCTGTTATCTTCCTCGTCAATCTGCCCGATGTTCTGCATTCTCTGCTGTGCCATAATACGCTCGATAGCCTGATTCTTAATCTGCTCCTCGGGGGTGTATTTACGCATCAGGTATGCCCCCTTAACGTATGCCTCGGGGGTGATCCCACCAGCCTCGTTAATAGCATCCACCAGACGCATACCGCGATAGGAGAGCGAGTAGTCACCGGCAAAGACGACCTCGCCATTTACTGTAACCCTGCTCTGGGTAATGTATACAGGCGAACGACGAACATAGACCTGGTCGAAGGGCTGTAACTTGAAGTTGCTACCGCCACTAACTGTCAGGTCGGGGTCAATCTCTACGGTGAAGGTCTCCAAGAGGTCTTTGCTCAGCTCGGTGCTCTTGCTATCCTTGATGCGGCGCGAAATGCTAACGTTGACTGTCGAAGCGGACTCCAACAGACCACCGGCATCTACCAGCAAGTCCTCAATGGTCATATTCTCGGCGTAGTCATATGTACCGGGCTCGCCAACAGCACCATAGATAGTCACAGTCTGCTCCTGACGCATACCCTCAATAGTGGTAATCACTACGCGGTCGTTCTTCTGCAAAGCGATGTCAGCCACACTGCCGTTCATCAGGCCACCCAGGTCGATGGTTACCATCTCGCTGGTCCAGTCGGGCTTCTCGCGATAGATAATAGCGCGGTTGAGGAAGGCGTTGTCACGCAGACCACCTGCCGCCTCTATAAGCTCCTTGACGGTCGAAATCTGGTTGCTCAGTGCGTAGTTGCCTCCACGATATACTGCACCTTCGATAGTTACACGGTTGTCGTAACGATCGCTAATGCTGCCGCCAACGGTGATGTTGTCATTGCCGAGCACCTCGAAGGTGTCAAAATCCTCTGCCTTTACGGTAAATACCTCGTGGTTGCTACCCTCGCG
The DNA here is from genome assembly GCA_017379955.1 of Tidjanibacter sp. Classification (GTDB taxonomy): domain Bacteria; phylum Bacteroidota; class Bacteroidia; order Bacteroidales; family Rikenellaceae; genus Tidjanibacter. The sequence goes on from JAFNVE010000075.1 coordinate 5,828, forward strand.
CAAGCGGTCAACAAATACGCTCTCGCGGTTGGCGGTCGAGGTGAAACCACCTGCCATTGCAATAAGGTCGGCGATAGTCTCGCCAGGCTTGGTCTCGTAGCGCATGGGGCGTCGAACATTGCCGTCAATCTCAACGCTGCCTTTCAAAGGCTCAACGCGAATCATATCGCCATCGCGCAGAGAGATATCCATTGTCGAGTCGCCACTAAGCAAGAAATCGTAGATATCGCCCTCTACAACTACCTCGCCCGAACGCAACACCTTAACGTCGCGAAGGCTACCAATCTCACTCACGCCACCAGCTGCATAGAGTGCGTGGAAGAGCGATGCGAGCGACGAGAGGGTATAGGTGCCGGGATTAGCCACCTCACCTACAATATTCACCTGAATACTGCGGATATTGCCAAGAGTGAGTTTTACGGAGGTCGAGCCGCTGTTGATACCGGCATAGATGCGTGCCAGCGAACGCTTGATGCGTGCGTTTGCCTCCTTGACGGTGTAACCCGAGAGGGTGATAGGGCCTACTCGGGGGATGTTGATAGTGCCCTCGGGAGAGATTGTGCGGGTGTAGTTCACCTCAGCGTCGCCCCAAACATCAATCAGCACCTCATCGCCAGGGCCGAGCATATAGTTGTCGGGAGTGGCAATGTTGAGGTTGGGCTCAAAACTAAGACCGCCACTGAAAATGTCACGGCCGTAGATGTTGGAACGATCGGGTGCTGCGGGAAGCGTTGCCGGCTCAGCAACCTGAGTGATGATAGGCTCAGCCTCGCGTGTGCGCTGCAAGTCGGTGGCAGTAGGTGCTACCTCAGTGGTGCCGAGTGCTGCCTGTGCGGCGGCAACATTACCGCCACTCTGCTGGTAAGCCTGCAATGCCTTCTGGTAATCTACCTGTGCGGATGCACTGATGGCAACTCCCAAAAGGGTGAAAATCAACAAAATAGTTTTTTTCATAATCGATTATTGTTATTATTTATTTTATCTCTAATCCAATAGGGTACTTTTCAACCGACAAAGGTAATTATTTTTTTCTTTATTTTAAATAGGTAATAGAGTTGAATGGGGTTTGGAAGGCGAATAGGAGTAGTAGGAGTTTAGGGAATTATGGGAATTATGGGAATTCTCCTTACTCTCCCTAAGTTAATCCTGCTTCGCACTCTTTTCGTTGCTTCTGCTCGGCAAAGTCTGCAAGCAGCCTCTGCACTCGCTTAATCGCAACATTCTTTAAACTCCCTAAATTCCCTATAATATCAATCGGTCGTGTCCGCTATTTCCGAAACCCACAATCGGTCGTACCCGCAATTTCGCCCGAGGCAAAGCCTCGGGACACATCCCCCGCCGAGGCGGGGGCTTGGGGGTGGGTCAGGCTTGGAATTGCCTGCGCAAGCAGGCAGGTGTCGAGGTAGTCAGTAGAGGTAATAGAATATTTACCTTACGAAGGGTTCTGGGCAAAATTAGTTAAAGCTGAGAGCAATTCGACATTGCTCTCAGCTTTAACTAATTTTGAATTATGAATTTCTAAAATCCCTCTTTTGTCAGTTCGTTGAAGCAGTGGCGGCAGATAGGCTCATAGATATCCTTTTCGCCCAGGACCACCAACTTGTCGTTTTTCGATAGGCGGTGCGAGTGCTGTGCCAGATTGCCGCAACGAACACAAATGGCGTGCACCTTGGTCACATACTCCGCCTGAGCCATCAGAGCGGGCATCGAGCCAAAGGGCTTACCCATAAAGTCCATATCCAGACCTGCAACAATAACGCGTATACCGCTGTCTGCCAGCTGCTTGCACACCTCGGGGAGCGAGTCGTCGAAGAACTGCGCCTCGTCGATACCAACCACATCCACATCCGAGCAGAGCAGCAAAATATTCTGTGCCGACTCAACGGGTGTGGAGGGGATAGCGTTGCCCTCGTGCGACACCACCTCCTCTACCGAGTAGCGCACATCGATTTTGGGTTTAAAAATCTCAACACGCTGATTAGCAAACTTTGCGCGTTTGAGTCGGCGGATAAGTTCCTCGGTCTTGCCCGAGAACATCGAGCCACATACTACTTCGATATAGCCACGACGGCTGGCTGGCTCCATAAAAGGTTGTTCCATATTGTTGTTCAGGTTAACTATTTTTACAAATTCAAGGTGAGCAAAGATAACTCTTTCCACTGTATGGCGCAAACTCTTTTTTGAAAAAGTTATCAACATTGGCAAACTTTACCTATCTTTGCGGGCTGAAAGAAAATTAGAAGAAAGTGGATAATACAAACGCACAACTGCTTGGTACTGAGAAGATAGGTAAGTTGCTGAAAACCTATGCTTTTCCTGCCATTATCGCGATGACTGCTTCGTCGCTCTACAACATCATCGACTCAATTTTTATCGGACAAGGTGTAGGCCCGATGGCTATCTCCGGTCTGGCAATCACCTTCCCGATTATGAACCTCTCGGCGGCATTTGGTACTCTGGTGGGTGCCGGTGCTGCTGCCCTTATCTCGATTCTGCTCGGTCAGCGCAACTACGAGGTGGCGAACAAGGTGCTTGGTAATGTGATGACTCTCAACACTATCATCGGTGTTCTCTTTACCATCATCACCCTCTCGTTCCTCAATCCCATCTTGGAGTTCTTCGGTGCGAGTGAGAATACCTTGCCCTACGCAAGCTCCTATATGCGTATCAACCTGCTTGGCAATGCTATCACCCACCTCTACTTCGGTCTGAATGCGGTGTTGCGTTCGAGTGGTCACCCCAAGAGGGCTATGGCGGCTACGATTCTGACCGTGGTGCTCAATGCAATTCTCGACCCCATTTTTATCTTCGTACTCGATATGGGTGTGCAGGGTGCTGCGATTGCTACCGTATTGGCTCAGACGGTATCGCTTGTGTGGCTGCTCTCGATTTTTGCCAACAAGAAGGAGATGCTCCACTTCCGCAAGGGTGTCTTCTCGTGGGATAGCCGTATTGCTCGCGAGTCGCTCTCGATTGGCTTGGCTCCCTTCCTGATGAACGTGGCAAGCTGCTTTGTGGTACTCCTTATCAACCAGCAGCTTAAAACACACGGTGGCGACCTGGCCATTGGTGCATACGGTATCGTAAACCGAATAACCTTTATCTTCCTGATGATTGTGATGGGTCTTAACCAGGGTATGCAGCCAATTGCTGGTTATAACTATGGCGCAGGACAGTTCTCGCGAGTTATGGAGGTGCTGAAAAAGACTATCTTCTGGGCTTCGGCAGTCACTATCTTTGGCTTCCTGCTCGGTATGATTTGTCCCTCGGTGTTGGTGTCTGCCTTTACCTCGGACGAGGAACTGATAGCGATTGCTGCGCGTGGCTTGCGATTGGTACTGCTTGCCTTCCCTGTTGTGGGATTCCAGATTGTGGTGTCGAGCTTCTTCCAGAGCCTCGGTATGGCGAATAAGGCTATTTTTATGTCCCTTTCGCGCCAACTGCTCTTCCTGATACCCTTCCTTATCTTTATGCCCGGCCTTTTGGGTACCGACGGCGTATGGCTCAGTATGCCTATGGCAGATGGTATCTCGGCTGTTGTGGCAGGAGTGCTCCTTGCGGGCTTTATGCGCAAACTGAAAAAGGGTGAGGTGAAAACCAAACAGATTGACTAACGAAACTACTGAAAGATATGGACAAGAAAGTGATTATTTGTATCGGTCGCCAGATGGGTAGCGGTGGCAAGGAGGTTGCCGAACTGCTGGGTAAGCGTCTGGGTGTGCAGGTGTTTGACCACGAGTTGCTTGTGGAGGCTGCGCGTGAGAGTGGTATCAGCTCTGAACTCTTTGAGAAGGCTGATGAGCAGGCTAAGCGCAAGAGTGGCTATCTGGGTGGCAATCTCTTCTCCTCAGGCTCGCACTCGGGATTTTTTAGCAACGACCGCCTCTTCAAGATGCAGAGCGATGTCATCCGCTCGATTGCCGAGAAGCAGTCGGCTATCTTCGTGGGTCGTTGTGCCGACTATATACTGCGCGATATGGAGGGTGTCTATTCGGTCTTTATCACAGCCAACCGTGCCGACCGCATTGCGCGTATCGCCTCGCGTCGCTCGTTGAGCGAGAAGGAGGCAGAGGCTTGCATCGACCAGACCGACCGCAAACGCTCCTCGTACTACGGCTACTACTCCTTCCAGACCTGGGGTGCTGCCGAGAGTTACGACCTCTGCATCAACTCCTCGCTGCTTGGCACTGAGGGTACTGCCGAGGATATTATTTCGTTCATTGAGAAATGTAATAAGTAACTCACTATGAGTGATGTGCGTATAGATAAATGGCTCTGGGCGGTGCGTATCTACAAGACGCGTAGCGATGCTGCCGAGGCTTGTCGTACAAACAAGGTGACTATCAACGGCAGCCACTGCAAACCCTCGCGTGAGGTTAAGGAGGGCGATGTTGTGGGTGTCCGCAAAGTACCATATATGACCTATACCTGGCGTGTGCTGGGGCTGATTGACAAGCGACAGGGTGCACAAAATGTCGCTATGTTTGCCGAGAATATCACCCCTGAGAGCGAACTCGAGAAACTCTCCGCTCCTCGCGAAACTATCTTTATCCAGCGTGACAGAGGTACCGGTCGTCCCACTAAGAAGGAGCGACGAGAGATGGATAATCTTATGGATACCTTCTACTTCGGAGAAGAGTAAAAAAGCCGTATAATTGGTGAATTTGGTGTTGCGGGTGCTTGGGAAACCGCTCACATACGAAAAGTATGCTCGCAGCTTCCCAAGCACCCGCGCCTAAAATTCCCTCAATTCTACGACTTTTTTAATTCAAAATTCAAGATTCAAAATAGATAAAAACTGAGAGTAGTATCGAACTACTCTCAGTTTTATTTTGATAGGGAGTTTAGTGAGTTTAAGGATTGTCCCTATACTCCCTAAATTCCCTAAACTCCTTAACCTCTCTAATTTCCTATTACTCCTATTATTCCTATTGGCCCTAATCTCCCTAAATTCCCTAAATTCTTTAAACTCCCTAATCTTTTACCTTTTACTTTTCACCTTTCACCTCTCTATTTAGCCGCTAATGTATTTTTAACCTGTGCTATCATAGCTGTTGCGAGTGCGGCTGTCTCGGTGCGCAGGCGTTCGTTGCCGAGGGTGACCTCTACAAATCCTGCTGCGCGTGCTGCCTCAATCTCGCGGGGTGAAAAGTCGCCCTCAGGACCAATCAGGACCAATGCATCCTCGCCTGCCGAGAGTAGGTCGCCCAGGTAGACACGCTCGCTCTCCTCCTCGCAATGGGCAATGAACTTCTTGCCCTCAAATGGCATTGCGAGTACCTCGCTGAGTGGGGTGAGCTCGTCGAGTGCGGGGAAGAGGGTTTTGAGCGACTGTTTGGCTGCGCTGATAATAATCTTCTCGCCTCTATCTCTGCGCAGTACGCGTCTTTCGCTATGGTCGCAGACTATCGGTATCACTCTGTCGATACCCACCTCGGTAGCCTTCTCCAAGAACCACTCATAGCGGTCGGTATTTTTGGTCGGAGCAACAGCCACAGTGAGTTTATAGCCACGCGCACCCCAGCCCTCAATTTGCTCCACAACCTTCACGGTGCAAGCACCCTGGTCGGCATCGACAATCTCGGCACGGTAGAGTGTGCCACGACCATCGGTGAGGTTGACCATATCGCCGCGTCCCAGGCGGAGTGAGCGAGTGCAGTGACGGCTCTCCTCGGCAGAGAGTGTGTAGAGTGGGGGAGTGAGATCGGGTGCGTAAAATAGTTGCATTTTAGACTAAAATTAGATTACTTTGCGCAAAGAAAATAAAATCGCACCAAAATATGAAATTCTTTTTGCGAATAGTGCTCATAATACTCCCCATTTTCCTCACTTCGTGCAAGGATAAGGGGGCGGAGTCGCAATATAATCCCCTATTGGCCGAGTGGAGCAACCCCAATGGTATGCCTCTGCTGGCAGAGATTGAGCCTCAGCACTTTGCTGCGGCAATGACTCAGGCGCTGGCCGAGCATAGTCTGGAGATTGAGGCTATTGCCAACAACTCCGAGCCTGCCACATACGAGAATACCGCATTGGCGTTGGAGGTGAGTGGTCGTCGATTGGCAGACCTTACCGCTACTCTCAGACTGCTTGCCGAGAATATGGGCGGAGAGTATGTTGATGTGGCAAAAGAGTGGCTGCCGACCGTTGAGGCACACTACCTCCGCGTTGCGCAAAATCAGCCTCTCTTCACTCGACTTTCTACACTTAATCGTGGTCGTGCGTCGTTGTCCGACTCGCTCCAAAGAAGAGTTGTGGAACGTCTGCATCGCAAGGGTGTGAAGAGTGGCGCGGCTCTCGAAGAGGATGGACGAAAGCGAGTGGTGGAGATTGATAGCCTTCTGATGCTTAGTTCGTTGGAGTATGCAGACAGGGTGACAAAGGCCGAGGATGAATATCGTATGCTGCTCAAATCGGAGCAACTTATCGGCATACCCGTCTCGGAGCGAAATATCTCCAAGTCGCTTGCTGTGGCCGAGGGCTTTGAGGAGCGTTGGCTCTACACAACTCACCCCGAGAGTGCAGAGATTATGCTCTCCACGGCTGAGGAGGATACGCTTCGCAGTAAATTATATGCAGCCTATATAAATAAAGGAGTCGCCCCCGAGGCGGATAACCGCAAACTTGCTGCCGAGATGGTGGCACTCCGTGCCGAGCGTGCCGCGTTGCTCGGCTATCGTGACTATCGTCAGATGGTGGCCGATGGTGAGCAGTCGCAGGATGTTCGCACCGCCGAGCGTGTGGTTGACTCGTTGCGCCGAGCGATGCCCGCAAGTTTGAAGATATCGTTGGAACGATTGAATAAAATCAATACCCGAATTCAGGATACTACACTCCTCTCTGCGGCAGATATGCTCTATATGCAGGAGCGTGTGCGCGATGAGTATGCGGCACTGACAATAGATGATGTAACACCATATCTGCCCCTCGAAAATGTGCGTCTGGGTGCTTTCTGGCTTGCAAATCGCCTCTATGGACTCACCTTCACCCCGCTTTCGTTGAATAGTTATAGTTATGAGGTTACATCCTACTCGGTGGCCGATTTCGATGGCCGAGAGTTGGGTGTACTTCTCTTCGACCCCTACGCCCGTGAGGGTAAGTTGTCGGGTATGCGTACTTTGGAGGTTATGGCTCCGCGTATGGTGAACGACACTCTGCGTCAGGGTGCGGTGGTGGCTCTATCGGCCTCGTTCCGCCACTCGGATAGCCAGCCCACTACACTTACTCCGTGGCAGGCGCGCGAACTCTTTGGCGAGATGGGCAAGGCGATAGCAATTTTCCTTGCGGGTCACGACCTGCCATCCCTCCGCAAGTGGGATAGTGATTATGCCGCACTTCCCGAGTTGGTTATGGAGCAGTGGGCGTTGCGCACCAAACTATTGAGCAACTACGCCCTGCACTACTCCTCGGGTACTCTGCTCGAAAGCAATGTTATGCGTAAGGTGCAGGTGGCCGATACGCTCGATAGTAAAATTGCTTTTGCGCGCAGATTGGCCTTTGCCGATGTGGATAAGGAACTTCACTCCTCGGCGACGGCAGATGTGACTGCGACGACAAGAAATCACTCTGTGACTGAGGGTATTACACCTCTCTATGGCGAGGGCGCAATGATGCCTCTCTTTGCTGACGGCTCGCCCGATGCGGGTCGCTATGGTGACAGACTATGGGCTGAGATAGTCGCTGCCGATATCTTCTATACATTTAGCCAGAGTGGGGATATTGTTGAGAAGGCGAGTGCCCGCAAACTGCGCACCTTGTTGGAGATGGGTGGCGCGTGGGATGCTGAGGTGCTCTACCGCGATTTTAAGGGCGATGATGTCAACTACCTGCCGTGGCTTGTCGGCGTGGGCTTTGCTGATGAGTCGATACTCCTGCCACCCGAGC
>JAFNVE010000076.1 GCA_017379955.1 Tidjanibacter sp.
AAGGGCTACACCTACCGCGAGTTGGAGGAGAAGGGTGTGATGATGCCCGTCAGGGAGATTCAGTCCAAGTTTCTGCGCCCTGCCTTCTATGATGACCTGCTTACTGTACGTATCTCTGTCCAGAAGATGGGTGGTGTGCGTGTGGTCTTCTACCACGAAATATTCAATCAAAATGAGGAATTGATTCACACGGGCACAGCCGAACTTGCCTTTATGGATGCCGAGAGTCGCCGTCCTTGCCGTGCTCCCGAGTGGTTTGTGGAGATGTTCAGAACGGAATAGATTGTTGTTTTGACATATTGTCACCTCGCCTCTGCCGAACTGTCAGTTGTGTGGGGTTGGCACATAGTTTGAGTCTATACTTTAATGAAAGGTATAGACTCTCTTTTTTTCTATGCCCTTCACCTTAGAGCGATAATTAGTATTACAAACATAAAGATTGTATAAAAGATGCAGAACGGAAAGATTGGGGTAACTACTGAAAACATATTCCCCGTTATCAAGAAATTCCTCTACTCGGATAATGAGATTTTCCTCCGCGAACTTATCTCCAACGCAGTAGATGCTACTCAGAAGATTAAGACTCTGGCCTCGATTGGCGAGTTTGATGGTACACTCGGCGACCTTACCGTGCATGTGAAGGTTGATAGTGAGGCACACACCCTCACCATTAGTGACCGAGGTATCGGTATGAGTGCCGAGGAGGTCGACAAGTATATCAACCAGATTGCTTTCTCGTCGGCTGAGGAGTTTATGGAGAAGTATAAGAATCAGTCGATTATCGGCCACTTTGGTCTGGGTTTCTACTCGGCCTTTATGGTTGCCGATAAGGTAGATATCTACACCCGCTCGTGGCGTGAGGGAGAGGCTGGTGTGCATTGGTCGTGCGACGGCACTCCCGAGTATACCCTCGAAGAGTGGCACTCCGAGCGTGGTCGTGGCACAGATATCGTCCTGCACCTGGCGGATGACTGCTTGGAGTTCAACTCCGAGGATAAGATTCGCGAGATGTTGCGCAAGTATTGCCGATTCCTGCCTATCTCAATTGCTTGTGGCAAGGTGAAGGAGTGGAAGGATGGCAAGTATGTAGATACCGACCGCGACGAGATTATCAACGACACCGACCCTCTCTGGACTCGCAAGCCCAACGATATTACCGAGGAGCAGTATAAGGAGTTCTATCGCGCACTATACCCGATGAGCGAAGACCCCCTGTTCAACATCCACCTCAATATCGACTACCCCTTCAATCTGACCGGTATTCTCTACTTCCCCAAGATTCGTAGCAATATCGAGGTACAGAAGAATAAAATCCAGCTCTACTGCAACCAGGTATTTGTTACCGACTCGGTTGAGGGTATTGTTCCCGAGTTCCTCACCCTGCTGCACGGTGTGATTGACTCACCCGATATTCCTCTGAACGTGTCGCGTAGCTACTTGCAGAGCGATAGCAATGTGAAGAAGATTTCGAGCTATATCACCCGCAAGGTGGCTGACCGCTTGCAGGAACTCTTCAACACTATGCGCCCCGAGTTTGAGGAGAAGTGGGACGATTTGCGCCTCTTTATCCAGTACGGCATCATCACCGATGAGAAGTTTGCCGAGAAGGCTAAGGAGTTCGTTCTGCTCAAAAATGTCGATGGCAAGTACTTTACACTTAATGAGTACTCCGAACTTATCAAGCCCGAGCAGACCGATAAGGATGGCAATGTAATCTATCTCTATGCCGATAGCAGCGAGACCAAGTATAGTTTTATCGAGGCTGCTCGTGCTCGTGGCTACGATGTGCTGCTGATGGATGGCCCGCTGGATAGCCACTTCATCAATTGGTTCGAGAGCAAGAACGAGGGATGCAGTTTTGTGCGTGTGGATAGTGGCGTTGTGGATAAACTTATCCGCAAGGAGGAACACCTCTCTATGGCACTCACCACTGCCCAGCAGGATATCCTACGCCCCGTATTTGAGAGCCAACTCCCCGTAGATGAGAAGATTCACTACAATATCGCTTTCGAGCCTATGGAGAGCACCGACACCCCCGTAACCATCACTCAGGACGAGTTTATGCGTCGTATGAAGGATATGGCTCAGGTGAGCGGTGGCGGTATGAGTTCGTTCTATGCTCAGATGCCCGACAACTACACTATCGCTGTCAATGCTAACCACCCGCTTGTGGCTGAGATTCTGGGCGATGTGGAGAAGAGTTATGGCGATAAGTTGCCCTCGATTAATACCAAGATTGAGTCGGCAGAGGCAAGCCGTCAGCACTTGATGGATGTGATTAAGGATAAGAAGGACGAGGATCTGACCGCCGAGGAGCGCAAGGAGCGCGACGATATCGAGAAGAAGATTACCGATCTCCGCACTCAGCGCACTGACCGCCTCCGCCAGATTGGTGGCGAGAACGCTCTGGTAAAACAGCTCATCGACTTGGCCTTGTTGTCGAACGGTATGTTGAAGGGTGAACAGCTGACCAACTTTATCCGTAGGAGTGTGGAGCTTATCCACAAACAGTAAAAAAGTCATCTGATTGGTGATTTTGGCGTTGGAGCCGCCTTGCCAAATCCTCACATACGATAAGTATGCTGCGGCTTGGCAAGACGGCTCCGCCTAAAAATCCCTCAATCATATGACTTTTTTAATTCAAAATTCAAAATTCAAGATTCAAAATGAGTTAAAACTGAGAGCAATATCGAATTGCTCTCAGTTTTTTTTGGTTAGGGAGTTTAGGGAGTTTAGGGAGTTTAGGGAGTTTAGGGAGTTTAGGGAGTTTAGGGAGTTTATGGAT
>JAFNVE010000077.1 GCA_017379955.1 Tidjanibacter sp.
GAAGTTTCGCACCTGTCTTGCCCGCATCCGCGAGAGTAATGCCCGCCACATTATTGTAAATATCCGCTCGACGGGTGGCGATGTGGAGGATGCGCTACTCATCTACGAGGCTCTGCGTGAGTCGGGGTGCAAGGTGACAACCCGTTGTTACGGCTATGTCGCCTCGGCAGCGACTATCATCGCACAAGCAGCCTCTACGGGTCGCCGACAGATAGCCCGCTCGGCACTCTACCTTATCCACCGTTGCCATAGCCTGTGCGAGGGCAATGCCGAGGAGTTGAAGGCGACGCGCGATATGCTTGAAGCGACCGATAGACGATTGGCGGCTATATACTCCTCGCGCTCAGGAAGTTCGAGTGAGGAGATGCTCGCCCTGATGAACGAAAACGGTGGTCGTGGCCGTTGGCTCTCGCCCGAGGAGGCAGTCGCATTGGGGCTTGCCGACAAGGTGATTGGCGACCGCCGAGATAAAAAGAGTGGGACACAAGCGAGTGTGGTGCTCGACCAGAATTTACCTCCAATTCCCGCTCCTCGCTCCGATGGGGCGACTGTTGAGGTGCAGGGTAGTGGCTTTATGGAGGCGCGGGCAACAAGTGTTGAGGCGGTTGAGGATCCATCGCCGACAGAGCGCAGACTCTCTGCTAATCAGGTGGCATATATTAATGATGCACAAGTAGTTAGCGACCGCTAAATTAAAACAAATAATAATTATTAAGAATTTTTAAAAATAGTACAAAAATGTCGAAAATTGAAACAATTAAGAGTTACACAGGTCACGATTTGGAGAACATCTTTTTCCGTCCTATGTTGACAGGCCCGAGTGCAGAGGAGTTGGGTATCAAGGTTATGTACAATATGCCTGTCCCCACTACTCTCCACTTCTGGAAGCGTTCGGGTGATGTGTTGCACAAGTTCGATAAGGCGGGCTGGGTAGGCTCGGCGGCTGCCAACAAGTATCAGAAGACTCTGGATCTCAAACGCGTAAAGGCAGAGGTTGGCTACTCGGCAGAGGACTACTTCTCGATGGTCTATGAACTCATCACCGCCAGCCCCAATGTCAATATGGAGGATCTCTCGGGTACCGAGTTGGAGGCAGCCGAGACCGCACTCTTCAAGCAGGATATTGCCGAGGGTATCCGTACCACTATGTGGCTGGGTAACACCGAGCGCGAGAGTTTCTGCAACACCTTTGATGGTTTCTTGAAACATATCACCACCGACCTGATGGCTGGCGAGACCGATATGAAGGCTGTGGGTTTCAATAAGAGTGGGACTGATTGGGCCTCGAAACTCTTTGCAGATATGTGGGAGAAGTCGAGCGAGCAGTTGAAGGCACTCAAAAGTGAGGGTAACCTGGCACTCTTTGTGACCTCCGATATCTACGCTCAGTATGAGAACGAACTCAACAGTGCAGACTACGAGTCGGCATATATCGCTCGTCAGGATGGCCGTCCTCAGCTCCACTATCGCGGTGTACCCATTGTAGATTTGCAGTTGGGCAGTTATTATGGTCGCTATGAGGATCTGCCCACTTCGTTCGCGCTCTTCACCGACCGTCGCAACCTTGCTTTGGCGGTCAATACCAGCGACTTCCCCGGTACTGAGGTGAAGATGTGGTACAACCCCGACCAGATGGAGAATCGTCAGCGTGCAGTCTTTATGGCAGGTTGCGACTACCTGATGCCCGAACTTGTCACCTTTGCTATCTCTACCGGTGTGAAGATTGAGACAACTGTTGAAGATGAGTCGGTGTATGTTCTTTTGGAACCCGATGATATCTATGCCGTTGAGCAGGTGAAGGTTGTGGCGTACGACAATGGCCGAGCATTGGATCCCGTTATCGCCCCCGGCTACGATATGCCTACCGAGTATGAGTTCGAGGGTACCAAGATGACGGGTGTGCGCGTGACCATCAACTACAAGAACGGAGTTACTTTTGAGCAGTTCTTCGATGAGTAGTCCTATGGCTCTGAGTGGATTTGCCCGTGCGTGCGCAAAGCGTAACGGCGGAATTGAGAAGATAGGTCTGCTGAGGGCTGCCGATATCGCTTCGGTGGAGTATAATGCGAGTGGAGATCTCTTCACCTCGCTCTCGCTCACTCCCGGGGCTACCGTTGCTGTCTATCAGTTTGACGAGGATAGCGCGGAGTATAGCGAGGTGCATCGTCGTACAGATGGCTCCTACTCCGTAGAGCACCGACTCTCTATGTCGCTCGGCAGATTTGATAGTTCATCGCGTGAGGCTGTCGAGGAGATTGCTCTCACCTCTGAGTGTGGCGTTGTGGCAGTGGTACGCACCTGTTCGGGAGAGGAGTTTGTGGTGGGCTACTCGCAGGAGTTTGGCGCAGAGCGACCCCTGCGTCTGCTTTCGAGCGAAGCCACAACAGGTGCTAAGCCCTCGGATGCTACCTGTCGTAAACTAACGCTCGGCTCGCTGGATACCGCCTCGGCAAGAGTGTTGGTGAACGGTGTGCTCTAACTAAAAAACCCCTTCGGAGGGAGCTACTTCCGAAGGGGTATTTTAAAAAAATCTTAACACTTTACAAATAATGGATAATAAGAAGGTAAATTATTCGGCTAAACTCTTTTCTCCGCGCAGCTCGGTGCAGAATCCCTTTATGCCTGCCGTAAGGAGTGTGTCGGACAACCGTTTTTGGCGTTGGGGTGATGACAACCTCTTTCCCGTTGCGCTCAGTCTTTTGGCGCGACAGAGTACCACTCATCGCCGAATTATCAACGACAAGGCGGACTACATCTCGGGTAAGGGGCTGACTTGTGATGAGGGATTGCCACATATCTCATCTCTTATCAAGCGCGCCAATCCCTTGGGCGATTCGCTGCGTAGTGTGCTCAACCGCCTGGCGATGGATAAGGCTCTCTTCGGCAATGCCTTTGTGGAGGTGGTGACCGATGCGGGGCGCACATTTTTGGCACTCTTTCATCAAGATGCCTCGCTGTGCCGTCTGTCGCGTGATGGGGCGGGAGTCTTGCTCCACCACGATTGGAGTCGCCCCTCGTCTGGGGAGATGAAGTATCTTCCACTCTTTCCCGCCTTTGCTGAGGGTGAGGATGGCAAACTCCACTCGATAATCCA
>JAFNVE010000078.1 GCA_017379955.1 Tidjanibacter sp.
GGCAGATGGATGGCGCGGCATATGTTGGCGTTGGCGGCCATCACCTCCAGGAGCTTGTCGCTCAGGTCCTTGGGGTGCGATGTCGAGAATCGTACGCGCAGGGCGGGCGATATGTGAGCCACCATCTCCATCAGCGCGGGGAAGTCTACCTGCTCACCCTCGGGGGTGCTGTAGCGATAGGAGTTCACGTTCTGGCCGAGGAGTGTCACCTCGCGATAGCCTGCCTCGAAGAGCTCCTGTGCCTCGCGCAGGATTGTGCGATAGTCGCGACTGCGCTCCACGCCACGGGTGTAGGGCACTACGCAGTAGGAACACATGTTGTTGCAACCGCGCATGATAGATATGAAGGCACTCACGCCACTCTTGTCTATGCGTACGGGGCGCAGGTCGCCGTATGTCTCCTCGCGTGAGAGCTGTACGTTTACACTCTTCTCGCCCTCCTCGGCTGCCGCCACGAGTGCAGGCATTGTGCGGTAGGCGTCGGGGCCTGCTACGAGGTTTACGATGTCGTCACCTTCGAGGAGCTCCTCTTTGAGTCGCTCGGCCATGCAGCCCACTACACCCACGATGAGCGAGGGCTTCTGACGCTTGAAACGACGGAACTCGCGGAGTCGTCCCCAGATGCGCTGCTCAGCATTGTCGCGCACGGAGCAGGTGTTGACGAGTATTACATCTGCCTCCTCTATGCGCTCGGTGTAGCCGTAGCCTGCGGCATTCATCACCGCGATTATGATCTCGCTGTCGCCCACGTTCATCTGACAGCCGTAGGTCTCCACATATAACTTCTTCGCCCCAACAGTCAGCGGGCGCAAATCCTTCAACTCCATAGTTTTGTTATTATTTGTGGGCAAAGATAAGGTTTTTTGATAAAAAAAGAGTGCCGAGTCAGTTGGCTCGACACTCTTTTTGTTCTGTTATGCTTTGGTTACTCCATATCCTGATAGTACTTCACCCACTCGGGGTCGGCTACGCTGGGCATCTCTTTCTGGTAGTCGCCGGCAGCGAGTTTGTCGCGGCAAGCCTCGAAGCAGTCCAGAGTGTACTTAACATCCTCCAGGGTGTGGGCTGCGGTGGGGATGATGCGCAGGATAATCTCGCCCTTGGGGATAACGGGATATACTACCACCGAGCAGAAGAGGTTGAATCTCTCGCGCAGGTCGTATACGAGGTTAGTTGCCTCATTTACACCGCCCTTCATATATACGGGAGTTACAGGTGAGAGAGTGCCGCCGATGTCGAAGCCTCTGTCCTTGAAGCCCTGCTGCAAGGCACGAGTAATCTCCCACAGTTTCTCGCGATACTCTGGTTTGCTCTCCACCAGGTCGAGGCGTTTGAGTGCGCCGATAACCATAGGCATAGGCAGACTCTTTGCGTAGAGCTGCGAACGCATATTATAACGGAAGTAGTCAATCAGATACTTCTCGCCCGAGACAAATGCGCCAATACCTGCCATAGTCTTGGCGAAGGTGTTGAAGAGCACATCAATCTTATCCATACAGCCGAAGTGCTCGCCGGTACCGCGACCGTTGGGGCCCATAGTACCGAAGCCGTGAGCGTCGTCAACCAGCAGGCAGAAGTTGAAGTCCTCCTTCATAGCGGTAATCTCGTCGAGTTTGCCGAGGTCGCCCTTCATGCCGAACACACCCTCGGTGATGACCAGGATACCACCCTTGGTCTCAGCAGTCAGTGCGGTGGCTCTCTCGAGCTGCTTGCGCAGATTTGCCATATCGTTGTGGGGGAATACGAAGCGTTTGCCGGTGTGCATACGCATTCCGTCAATGATACAAGCGTGAGCCTCGGAGTCATATACGATAACATCGTGGCGGGATACAAGACAGTCGATGATAGAGGTCATACCCTGATAACCAAAGTTGAGCAGGAATGCATCCTCCTTGCCTACAAAAGCAGCCAGACGGCGCTCCAACTCCTCGTGCCACTTGGTCTGACCACTCATCATACGAGCACCCATAGGTGCAGCCATACCAAATCGCTCAGCTCCCTCTGCATCGGCCTTGCGCACCTCGGGGTCGTTAGCCAGACCCAGATAGTTGTTCAGCGACCAATTGAGTACCTCTCTGCCGCGGAAATTCATACGCGGACCAATATCACCCTCCAACTTAGGGAAGGCAAAATAACCATGCGCATAGCGCATATACTGCCCCAGAGGACCACCAGAGTGATTTTTAATTCTCTCTAAAATTTCCATTTTCTTTCTACTTTTTCGTGTAACAATATGCCCCAAATTGAGGTGGGACATTGCGGATAGCCTATTGGCATTAGGCTACTCTCGCTAAGGCAAATATAGATATTTTCCCCGAAAATCTAAAAAATGCAATATATTTTTTTCCTAATCGTTAAAAATGTATAACTTTGCACGTTGGTTGCAAAATGTGCGACAAACTGAAAATGAGTATGAAGAAGAATTTATCGAGAATATTTTTAATCGTAGTGTGTGGCCTGATGGCTGTGGGTTGTAGCGAGTATAGCAAGTTGTTGAAAAGCAACAACTTCGATGCTATGTATGATATGGCTGTTGAGTACTACGATGCTGAGAGATATACCCGCGCTGCTGACATATTTGAGGTGATTTCGCCCTATTACAGCGGCTCGCTCAAAGAGGATACCGTAACTTACTACAAGGGTGCGGCTTACTACAAGATGGGCGATTTTATCAATAGTGAGACCATTTTTGATAACTTCCGTCGCCAATTTGGTCGCAGTGTCTACTTGGAGGATGCCGAGTATATGTACGCTATGGGTTTCTATTTCTCCTCGCCTGAGCCTGAGCGCGACCAGACAGCTACGCTCCGCGCAATCACTGCGATTAACGAGTATATGGGTCGTTATCCCGAGTCTTCGAAGAAGGAGGTGTGTGAGGAGCGCATTGCAGAGTTGCAGCAGAAGCTCCACGACCAGGCATATCTCAATGCGATGACCTATCTCAAAATCGGCTATCACCAGTCGGCAGTTATCGCCTTGCAGAACGCACTCGACAAATATCCTCGTTCCACACATCGTGAGGAGTTGCTCTTCCGCATTGTGGAGGCGAACTATGAGTATGCAAGTAACTCGCACGCTTCGCGTCAGGTGGACCGCTATCTTAACACCCTCGATGCATACTACAACCTCATTGCCGAGTATCCCGAGTCGGAGTTCCGTAACGAGGCAGACCGTATGTACCGAGCAGCAAAGCGATTCCTTGACCGTCGTGGTGTAGATACCGAGGAGCCAATAGAGGAGGAAGTGGAGTAAAACTGCTGACCTCCCAGCATTAAAGATTGCAAAACAGAAAATTTTTACCCATTGGGTAGGTTGGTATAAACAGTAACCTTTTACCTTCCCAACCTTAGAGATTGCAAAAACGTAAAATGTTAAAAAATATGGAGATTAAGAAGAACGTTCCTACGAACACTATTACCCGCAAACTTTCCGACATTGAGGAGCCCACAGGCAACGTATATGAGTCGGTAGTTGCTATTGCTAAGCGTGCAAATCAGATTTCGACCTCGTTGAAGCAGGAGCTCAACCGCAAGCTCGCTGACTTCTCGAGCACCACTGACTCGTTGGAGGAGACCTTCGAGAACCGTGAGCAGATTGAGATTTCGCGTCACTACGAGCGTATGCCCAAGCCTACGCTGATTGCTACCGAGGAGTTCCTCGATGGCGAGCTCTATATCCGCAAGCCCGAGAAGTAGTCGAGAGGCATACTCTTTACAGAGCAAAAGGAGAAGGTATGGCGCTGAAAGGGAAGAATATTTTAGTCGGTGTAACCGGCAGTATAGCAGCATACAAGGCTGCTATACTTGTCAGGTGCCTTGTGAAGGAGGGTGCTTCGGTGCGTGTGGTGATGACTGCCGCTGCTAAGGAGTTCATCACCCCTCTCACTATGGCTACCCTGGCGAAGAATCCTATCTATGTGGAGTTCTTCAACCCTGAAAATGGTGATTGGCACAGCCACGTCAGCCTTGGCGAGTGGGCAGACTGTTTCGTCATAGCCCCCGCCACCGCCAATACCCTTGCCAAGATGGCCTACGGCATTGCCGACAACCTGCTGCTGACAACCTATCTCTCGGCACGATGCCCCGTGATGGTTGCCCCCGCAATGGATCTCGATATGTACTCGCACCCCACAACAGGTGAGAACCTGGCCAAGTTGGCGAGTGTGGGTGTTGCTATTGTCGAGCCTGAGGAGGGTGAGTTGGCGAGCGGTCTGTCGGGTAAGGGTCGTATGGCAGAGCCCGAGTTTATCGCCGAGCAGATATCTAAGTTGCTCGACGGGGCTGAAAAAAAAACTTTAAACGGTAGGCGTTTTATTGTCACCGCTGGTGCAACCATCGAGCCTATCGATCCCGTAAGATATATTACCAACCACTCCACCGGCAAGATGGGTTATGCCATTGCCGAGGAGCTGGCAGCGCTCGGGGCAGAGGTGACACTCATCTCAGGTCGCACCGCTCTGCCCACACCCAAAGGTGTGGAGAGGGTCGATGTGCTCTCGGCAGAGGAGATGTACGAGGCGGCGAAGGCGCGCTGGGAGGGGTGTGACGGTGGTGTGATGTGTGCCGCCGTGGCCGACTACACACCCGCCGAGGTGAGCCCCGTAAAGGTAAAGAAGGGTGAAGGCGATATGGCTATCCGTCTGCGTCGCACACCCGACATTGCCGCATCGCTCGGTGCGGTGAAGGGCGAGAGGCTACTCATAGGCTTCGCCCTCGAAACAGACCACGAGGAGGAGAATGCGCAAGGCAAGCTGGTGCGCAAGAACTTCGACCTGGTGGTGCTCAACTCCCTGCGTGACAAGGGTGCCGGATTTGGTGGCGACACCAACAAGGTGACCTTCGTAACGCGCGATGGCTCACAGAGTTTCCCCCTGGAGCAGAAGAGCGATGTCGCTCGTCGTATTGCTGAATTTGCAGAATCCTTTTTTGAAAAATAACACCAGACCGCACCGATGATTCAGAGAGTAACGGTTGAGAACTATGCGTTGATTCGCCATCTGGATATCACGCTCGGCTCGGGATTGAACATAATCACGGGCGAGACGGGTGCGGGTAAGTCTATCCTGCTCGGCGCACTCGGGCTGATACTCGGCAACCGTGCCGACAGTGCCGCGCTGGCCGACAATGTGAGCAACTGCGTAGTAGAGGCGGAGTTCGACCTCTCGGGCTACGGCTTGGAGGCCTTCTTCGAGGAGCAGGAGTTGGAGTACGACACCCCATGCATCGTGCGCCGCGTAATCACCCCCGCGGGCAAGAGTCGTGCATACGTCAACGACCTTCCCGTGCAACTCACCACTCTCAAAGAGTTGGGACTTAGGTTGGTAGACATCCACTCGCAGCATCGCAGTCTGCTCGTGGCATCCGAGGATTTCCGACGCGAGGTGGTGGACAACTTCTCCGCATCGCACGCCCTCCTATCTCGTTACGCTGAGGCATACTCGGCCCTGCAAAGTGCTGAGCGTGAGCTTGCCAAGACTCGTGCCGAGGCTGAGCGCAATAGTGCCGACGAGGAGTGGGTGCGCTATCAGTGGGAGCAATTATCATCCGCCGCACTGCGAGAGGGTGAACTTGCCGAACTTGAACAGCGACAGAGCGAACTTGCCAACAGCGAGGAGATAGGTGAGCGCATAGGCGGCACGGTAGAGGCCCTCGGAGCCGAGGAGCGCGGAGTGCTCGCCATGCTCAAAGCATCCGAGCAGTCGATGCGACACCTTGCCCGCGTGTGGAGCGGAGGCGACGAGGTGGCAGAGCGACTGCGCAGCGTACAGGTAGAACTCAAAGACATAGAGGCGACACTCAGCGATGCGCTCGACAGAGTAGATGCCGACCCCAACGCCCTCGCAGCAGTCGAGGAGCGTCTGGCGACAATATATGCCCTCCTGCGCAAGCACAAGGTGGAGAGTGTGGAGGAGCTTCTCTCCATACAAGCCGAGTTTGGTCGTCGCATGGAGCTGATAACTGACCTCGACGGTGTGATAGCACGACTTGAAGCTGAGGTAGCCGCAGCGCGTAAGGTGGCGCAGAGTGTGGCAGACGAGCTGACAGCCCTGCGACAGAGAGGAGCGGAGGCCCTGAGCAGTGGCGTGACAGAGATGCTCGGTCGACTTGGCATGAGCGGTGCCCGATTCCTATGTCGTGTGACACCCGACGTCCTGCGCGAGAGTGGCGCTGACATAATAGAATTCGTATTCAGCAGTTCCCCCGCAGGTAGTCTCCTGCCCATAGAAAAGATAGCCTCCGGAGGTGAGATATCACGCGTGATGCTCTGTCTGAAAGCCATAGCAGCGCGTTGCGCAAAGCTGCCCACAATAATATTCGACGAGATAGACACCGGAGTATCAGGACGCGTGGCAGACGAGATGGGCGAGGTGATAACCGAACTGTCAGCCTCAATGCAGGTGCTTAACATAACGCACCTGCCACAGGTGGCATCCAAAGGTGACGACCACTTCGTGGTATACAAAGAGGTGACAAACGATGGCGCAGAAAGCCGCATACGACGACTGACAACAGACGAACGAGTGGAAGAGATAGCCAAAATGCTCAGCGGCTCAGTAGTCACCGACGCCGCCCGCGAACAAGCAAGACAACTGTTAGGCTAACAAAAAGCCTTTTTGCCCCTTTTTTGTAAAAAAGCGGCACCAAAAAACTTTTGTACTATTTAGTTTGCGGGTTTAGGAATAACTTAGCAGTTATTACAACGATAAATAGAGCAGTGATTAGTCCAAGCAAGCTTGACTATCACCGCTCTATTTTTCATTGTACCATCTTCGATGGTATTCCCTAAACCCGAAAAACCCAATTGTTACACGAAGTAAGTCAATGGTATCAAGAGAATTATGGGAGTTATGGGAGTTATGGGAGTTATGGGAGTTATGGGAGTTATGGGAGTTATGGGAGTTATGGGAGTTATGGGAGTTATGGGA
>JAFNVE010000079.1 GCA_017379955.1 Tidjanibacter sp.
ATCGATTGCATATATGTTTGACTTAAACAGATAGGAGAGAGATGATTAGCAGAATAAAACATATCACAATTCTCGCCATCGTGGCTCTCCTCATCTCGGGCTGTGCCGTACACGAGTGGCCAGACACACCCGAAAAGTTCGATTTGTGCCTGGACTTGCAATACAGTACGCAGATGACTCTGTGGCACCACTCTGCAGAGGGTTCTGATATCACAGAGATTGGCGAAGGACCAACCATTGACAGCAAGCTGGCCAATGGATATATGCGCTATAATATAAAGGCATACCCGAGTGGTGCTATGCGCAACAGAAATTTGGAGGCAGTAGAGGAGTTCACCTTTATCCGCGAGATTGCCGACACCTACAATAGCGTGGAGAAAGTCGCATTGCCCGCCGGTGAGTATGATATTGTTGTCTGGTGCGACTTCTTGGAGAGCATTGGCGACGACCCCTTCTACAATGCCAATACGTTCACCAGCATCACCACCCGCAAGGAGCACATAGGCAGCAATAACTATCGCGATGCCTTCCGTGGCGATGTCTCAGCGACAATAGTTGCCGATATTCTCGACAAGGCACCCGACACCATAAAGGTAGATATGCACCGCCCGTTGGCAAAGATAGAGTTCGTATCAAACGACCTGTCGCTGTTCTTCAAGAATCAGAACCTAATGCCCGACACTGATAGCGAAACGTCCAAGAGTACCCTATTAGAGGCCTACTCGGTAATCTGCAACTATATAGGTTATATGCCCAATACCTATAATATAATAACAGATAAGCATACCGACTCGGCTGTGGGTGTAAGTTTCAAATCGGATATCCGAGTGCTGAAGAGTACTGAGGCCTCCATAGCCTTCGACTATATATTGGTAAACAACAGAGAGGGTTACATCACCGTTCAACTCGCTCTGCTCAACAAGGAGGGCAACATCATATCACTCTCCGAGGTGATGGATGTCCCAATTAAGCGCGACTATCACACCATTGTCCGAGGCAAGTTCCTCACAGGCACGTCCTCAGGAGGAATTGGAGTTGACCCCTCATTTGACGACGAATTTAATATTGTATTACCATAAACAACAGAAACAAATAATTATTAACTACTTAAATAACACTATTTGAAAATGAAAAAGAATTACTTATTCGGCATTATGGCGATAGTCGCCATTATGTCAGCCGTATCGTGCTCCGTGGAGGATGACGGCGGTATCCAGCCCAACAACGATGTAACGATTGAGCTAAACCTGAACCTCGAAGGTGGGTTGCACACTCGTGCCATTAGCGACGGCAAGAGCGTCGATAAACTTATCTACACTCTCTTCGACGAAAATGGCAACATCGTCATAAAGCAATGTATTGAGGAGAACCTGAAAGATCTGCTCAGCGGCCACAAAGTTTCGTTTACCGTAGCCAAGGGTCATACCTACCGCGCCGTGTTCTGGGCACAGGACAGCGACTGCAACGCCTACACCGTATCCGAGGATATGGAGCTGACTGTTGATTACAGCGGTTTGAGCAACGACGAGAGTCGTGATGCCTTCTTCGGCTTTGCTGATATCTCGACCAACGATAGTGAGCCTAAGTCTATCACTCTGCGCCGCCCCTTTGCACAGGTTAACCTGGGTGGCTACCCCTATGATATTGAGTTGGCAGAGAAGTTTGGCGTTAAGATTACTCAGTCTACTATCAAGGTAAAGGATGTTCCCACCACTCTCAACCTCTACAATGGCACTATTGTCAGCAACTCGGAGGATGATGAGTTTATAGACGACAACATCAACAACGACTATAACATCAACGACAGCAACAACAACGATTCTACCATCAACGACAGCAACTACAATAACAACAACGATTATACCATCAACGACGGCGACGACAATAACAACAACGAGAATATTATTCTCCCTATCGATCCCTATTTTACTGATGTAGAGTTCAGCGCTGCCAATGTTCCTACTGAGAAACTGCTCACCGACGTTGACGACAATGGCGTTAAGGAAGAGTATGTATATCTGGCAATGAACTACATCCTGGCCGATACTACCAGCTCGACTCACGAGATGGAGTTCAACCTCCTGGCAAGCAATGGCGACGTATTTAGCGTCAGCTCGGGCCTTGGTGCTGTGCCTGTTAAGCGCAACTGGCGTACCAATATCGTTGGCCAGTATCTGACCACCGCTGTTCAGGTAACCATCAAGGTTGACAATGCTTTTGAGGATGAGAACATCATCAACAACGGTGCGTACTACAACTACAACGAGGACACCACTATCGAGAACCACAGCTTCGTATTCGACTGCATCGACAACTCCGCTACCTTCCGCAGCGAGAACAACTCGACCGTTACCCTGAAGGACGTCACCTTTGCGGGTAAGGTTGCTCACATCGACTTTGGCGAGTATCCAGACGTAGACTTCCACACAGTGTTAGACGGTGTGAAGTTTGATGGCATCACCTTCTCGTCGGCTATCGGCAAGGAGCTGCCTCCCACCGGCACAAAGGGTCTGTTTGGTGCTGCCGGTTGGTTGCGTGGCAAGAGTGAGTTGAAGAATTGCGTGATAAAGAATTCGGTGTGCGTCAACCCTGCTGCTCTCGCAGTAGACCTCTCGGTTGTAAACACCTCCGAGTGTACTATCGACAAATCGGAGATCGGCAAGCTCCACGTCTACGAGCACGCACAGGCAACTATCACCAACTCTACCATCGACATCATCTACTCCGCACCTTTGGACACCCACAATGGCGGTAAGCTTGTTATCGGCCCTGGCTGTAATATCGGCACAATTGAGGTTATCAAAGTTACTTCGACCTCAATCCCCAAAATCGAGATTCAGGCAGGTGCAACCGTTGGTACTATCAACTTCTACGGCCAGAGAGCTACGGCAGTTGCCAACGGAAGCTTCATCAACAACGGCACTGTTACCACTATCAACGACTAAGGATATAGATACCGAATAACAAAAAGAGTTGCACCCGCATAGGTGCAACTCTTTTTATTTTCTCACAATAACAGACAAGTAAAAAGCCATACGATTGAGGGATTTTTGTACTTCGTAAAGAAAGGCAAGCCGATGTTTAGCTGATAAAGGAGAAACAAAATTCAAATGATGAGGGGATTTATATCTAATGATTTTCCACCACAACCAAATAAAAAGCCATATGATTGAAGGATTTTTAGGCGGGTTGGTTTCTGTGGCGGCGCAGCATACTTGATGTATGTGAGGCGTCATAGACGCATTCCCATTTTACCCCACAATCGAGTAAAAAGCCATATGATTGAGGAAATTTTGGGCTTCGCGATGAAAGGCGAGCCGAAGTTTAGCTGATAAACGAGAAAACAAAATTCAAATGATGAGGGGATTTTTAGGCAAGTGTGTTTCTGAGGTTACGAGCATACTTACTGTATGTGAGTGTTCTCAGAAGCACGCTTAACGCCAAAATCACCCATCAGTTGGATTTTGTATAAAACAAGAGGAAATCGGGCTGGGTAACTACCCCCAATCCGATTTCCTCTCCTTAACCTAAAACTACTAACCTAAAATGAAC
>JAFNVE010000080.1 GCA_017379955.1 Tidjanibacter sp.
CTCTCTCCTGCCAACCAAAAACGACAAACGAGAGTAGTGGACAACTACTCTCGTTTGTCGTAATGTATTAAACTCTGTGTTACAAGATACCCAGCAGTTGGGCCATCAGCACACCAAAATAGTTGCCTCCGGCGAAGCCGATGATACCTGCACCGAGGCCGACAATGAGCGATTGTTTATTCTTCATCGCTGCCGAAATCATAGGCACAAAGGGAGGCGAGTTGATAAATGCCACTGACGAAACGACCATCGAATCTGCATCTACCTTCATCAGTCGGCAGAATACCGCGTGAAGCACCAGAGAGCCAAATACAGCCACTACGATATAGGCGAGTTGATTGAGTCCGCCCATAAGGTCAAAGGTCGAAAAATCGGCCATAGAGGCGATTGTAATGCTAAATATGTAGATGAAGTACATACCAATATCGTAACTATACTTAATCTCCCTGACCTTTTGCTTGAACGACGCCACAACAGCAAGTGTCGAACACATCAGGATAAATATTACCATAAACCAGTCGTCGCCAAAGGGGAGTGCTACACCAGCCGAAACAGCCACAATAGCGAGAGTGAGCAGCAGACCGCGTTTGAGGTGGGGGAGTCCCTCTTTTGTGAAGAGGCCCTTGTATGGGTTTTGTTTGGTTTGTGCTATCTGCGCATCAAGTTCGGCTTTATCCTCTGCTGTAAGGGTAGTGGTTGTCTTCTGCTTGTAGAGGCGGCGTGCCAGACGAATACCTATGCCGACGAGGAAGACAAGGTAGAGGAAAGATATGATGATATCGTAGGAACAGAGCATAATATAACCCTCGCTGCTCACCTGAAATATGCTTTGGAGTGCCGCAGCGTTGAGCATACCGCCCGTGTACATTCCCGACATTATACCGCCAATCTCTGCTCCCTCGGCCACCTTATTGCCGAAGCAAAGGAAACCAATCACCACAGCAATAGCCACCGAGAGAAAACCGCTGATGACCACTTTGAGTTGCAGTGTGGTGTCGCTCTTGGTGAATCGGCAGCCGTAGAGCATCATCGGGATAGCGATGGGGATTGCCACATTGGGCAGGAAGTCTTGCAGAACAACAATCTCCTCCTTCATAATCGGGAGGTTGCCGAGCAATATGCCGAGCGCATAGAGAATCATCACGGGGCCGAGCGTGTCGAGCGCAGGATATTTGCGACAGAGCCATATAACACCCGCAGGCGTCAGACAGAATATCGCTAAGAGAATAATGTAATTGATAATCATTTGGGCTATCTTATTTGCGTTTGTAATTAACCGCTTGTGCTATCCACAAATATAACCCTTTTCCGCAAATGATGTTCTATCTGGTGTTTAATATAGGTATTTATACCTATATAGAGATTGTGGATTGTATGTGTAAATCAAGACTGTTATTCTCGTAATCGTATGCAGAAATATGGTTGTTGTATTTTTCCCAATTGCGTTGACTTTTATAGGCGTCTAATGCATTGAAAGGGACATATATATTACAACCAATAGGGTAGGGTGTGTGCATCAAGCTGCCACCTGCTATTTTGGTGTGTGTAAAGTAGTCGAATACAAAATCTCCTGCAAATATTGGCGGAATTGTTGCTTTACAATAGACGCTTTTTAGGGCTTTACACTCGGCAAATGCTCCGTAACCAATTGTAGTTACTCGGCTTGGTATAATAACGCTCCTGAGAGCTGTGCAGTAGTTAAATGCCTTGTCGGCAATTGATGTTATGCTGCTGGGAAGTGTGACGGTTATCAGATCTCTACAATTTGCAAATGCTGATTCTCCGATTGATGAGATCTCGGCATTAAACTTAATTATCCAACAATTATGGCTCGCGTCGTATGTGTTGGAGATGATACTTGCACCGAAGCCGAATTCGCTCTTTGGTGTAGTAGCCTCCGTTGTACTGCCGTTGGTGTACCATATTTCATCGTTGGCAGGCCTATCCTGTTGGTTGCGGTCGAAGTTATATTCTCGCTTGTTCGTAAAGTCGTAGCCGATAATATATTTCGCAAACTTGCTCCAGTCTTCGTTAGATTTGTAGAGGTTTACCACATCCTCATAAACATATATTTTGCAATCAATATTTGTATAGGGTGCGGAGAACCAATAATCTCCGAAGGGTGGTATTTTGGCCTTGCAGTATATGTTTGCAAGATTGGAGCAACCTTCAAATGCTTCCGTGCCGATAGAGAGCAGGGTTTCGGGGAATGTTACACTAATTAAATCTCTGCATTCATAAAAAGTCCTCTCGCCAATTGCAACAACACCATTTGGGATGTTTATGCTTATTAGGCTTTCACAATTCTTAAATGCAAAGTCGCCTATGAAAGTTACACTCTCGGGGATGTTGATATTTTTGAGTTTGGTGCACCAAATGAAGGCTCTCTCTCCGATGGATGTCACGCCGTATGGAATAGTAATTGTTTCTAAGTTGGTGCAACTGCGAAATGCGTGATCTTCAATTGTGGTAACACTGTTTGGAACCTGTATGCTAATCAGACTCTTGTCGCGAGCAAACGCACCACTCCCAATAGCGGTAATCTCTCTGTCAAAGGAGAGTATCCAGCAACTTTTTTCTGAATCATAGCTATTGGATATAATCTCCGCTCCGAATCCCTCATTTGTGCAGGGGATTGTTGCCTCGGTCGTGCTGCCATTTGTATACCAAATCTCGTTTGAGGCAGGTACGAGAGAATTGCTCTCAGTGGATTCCATTGTTTTAGTATGCTATTCTTGTGCGAATTATTCTCTGTATTTCCAATGTAAAGATATGCACTATTCCCGACAAAGACAAAATAGTAGATGACCGATATATAAAAAAAAACAACCGAAGATGAAATCTTCGGCTGTCGTTAACTCCGTGCTCCCTCTGGGGCTCGAACCCAGGACCCCAACATTAAGAGTGTCGTGCTCTACCAGCTGAGCTAAAGAAGCATTTTAGGAAATGCCTTCGTTCGTTTAACTCCCGAAAGCGGTGCAAAGATAGACACATTTTGATTATCTGCAAAATTTTTGCCCAATTTTTTCAAAAAAAATGCAGAATTGTTCCCTTTTTGTTATATCAGTGTCCACAAAACATATATCCAATGGGCCGAAATAGCCGCCACCAGGCCACCGATAGTATGTGCAGCGATAGCCTTGGGTGTCAGCGAGCGGTAGCCTATCGAGTCGAGCATTGCGGTATGGGTGCTCAGATAGCCGCTCCAGCACATACCGATAGCGGTAAATACAGCGATGGCGTTTCCGTCAATCCATCCCATCTCCATAAAGTTAGGTATCAGGCCAAGTGCAGCACCTACTGCGCCAAGTGCCGTAATCGGGAATGCCACCAGATGGGGGTCGTTAAACCCGAAGAGCCACTCGAAGAGGAAGTCAATCTTCTCCGCCAGCCAGGGGAGAACTGCCACGCCCTCGTATGCCGCACCCGTATAACTACCATCTGCCGATGCACCAAAGGTGAGAATCATTACCAGTGTTGAGATTATCAGCACGCCGGGGATAATCGCCAAGCCCACCTCAACGCCCGTCTTGCCACCGTCGAGCAGTGAGTTGAGGATGCGTACAAAGAGTGATTGGCGCTCCTCCTTTTCTGCTTCGCTATGTTCCTCTGCGGGCTCGGGGATGGCAGGCTCGGTCAGGTAGTGAGGATAAGCGCGTAGTACGAATCGTTGCATCAGTCGTGTGGTGACGATTGAGCCTATAATTGCGCCAATCAGTCCGATAAATGGCTCGGAGTAGAAGCCCTGACCCACCATAAAGACAATCACCAGCATACCCATACCAAACGAAGTGCCGAAGTTGACGAGTGAGATATATTGGTACTTCTTGAAGTACGATGCGAATTTCTTATCCTGTGATAGTGAGATTATTGCGGGGTTGTCCGAGAGAAATGTCATTACAGCGCCGAGTGATGCCACACCTGGCAGACCAAAGAGTGGCTTCATCAGCGGGCGTAGCAGTTGCTCAAAGAGTTTCACTACGCCAAACTCTACAAATATGCGCCCGATCGCTCCGGTGATTACGCATATCGCCATCAGGTAGAATACGGTGTTCAGCAACAGATCGTGGCTGGTCTTCATTATCGTATTGAGCATATTTGGCAGCCCCATCACCGAGCCGAGATAGCCGAAGATGAGTACGAATATTGCCAGACAGGTTATGCCCGAGGGTATACGAAACTTTTTGTGCTGAGAGTTATTTGCCATTGTGTCAGTTGTTTACATAATTTTTAGATACCACGTTGCGCCCACTTTTATCATCCCTCTGCCGTCTGTGAGTGTGCCTTGTGGGTTGGCGTTTGTGCCACTCACTGCCGACCATATGGCGTGCAGACGAAGGTCGCGCGTGCCGAGCGGGAAGTATTCTACACCTGCACCAACTTGTGTCAGCTCTGTGCCGGCAAATACCATCGTGTCAAAGGGTGGGGTGGTTGAGTTGTTGCGGTCGTAGGTGGCGCGTAGAAGCAGACTCACCTTGTCGCTTGCTCTCCATTTGAGTCCACCCATCACAGATGCCGAATCGAAGAGTCCACCTTCGCCTGTTGTGCGGCACATAGCGTCGAGTTCGAGTGTTATACTGTTGAAGTTCAGACGATTGCCAAGTGCGAAGTAGCAGAGGTATCTGTTGGGGAGATACTCGTATATGTTTATGGAGTGGGCTGCTGAGTAGGGCCCGAAGTTGCCGTACCACATCAGGTCGTAGCCGATGAGATTTGTCGCGGGGGTGTCGAAGGGGCTGCGGTTGAGTTGGAGGAGGAAGGTGTTGTTCCCTTTGTCAGTTGTGTAGGCCGCCTTTGCACCAATCTGATAACAGGCAATGTTGTTCCAGAATTCCGAGGCAAAGTAGATGTCGATGGGTGCGCTGTCGTACTCCCACCCGCCGATTGAGAGCGTCTGCTGTCCGAAGGTGAAACTCCAATTGGGCGTTGGGTTGTAGGCGAGGTAGAGCTTATCGGTTGCGCGCAGTGGATTCTCGGCAGTTATTGCCTTATTGAATCTCTGTCGCCAACCAACTGATATTTGGTCTGTTATGTTGCCCGAAATGGCCAGATTGAGATAGTCCGCGCTGAAACCCGATAGCGCATCACTCTGCGGCAACGCCATATTTTCACTGATGCGCGCCTGCAACTCTATCGTTGTCCTCTCCTGCGCCCTTGCCTCCACTGCTCCCAGCACCGCCAGCGCCAAAACCACCACTCGAAAGCCTCTTTTCATCCCTTTGCTAAACTCTGTTAATCATATTCCCAAACAAATATACAACTCTTTCCGTAATTTCGTCTACTGCGCGGAGGATTTTGCTGAGAATTATTATCTTTGCTCTGCTGAAATATGTGAATTATGAGATTAAAGACTCTACTTACTTTACTGGTTTTGATGATTTCGTTCTCGGCGGAGGCTGGGGGAAGGTTGGAATATCGCGGATTTTCGGGCGGTATGATGCTCCACTCAGGATGGGTTAACGGTGGCCAGATGGAGATTGGCGGTGCTATGCAGAAGATGGAGGGACTTCCCACGGGTATTGGCGGTGCTCTCAAGGTGCAACTCGGCGACCATCTGCGCGTAGGTACCGAGGGCTATACTTCTGCTCTCGCATATGGCGATTTTAACTCCTCACTCTCAGTGGGTTGGGGCGGTCTGCTGGTCGATTGGGCGTTTGTGGATCGTAGTGGAAAGACCTCGTTCTTTGGTGCTACCGTGGGCGGTGGCTCGGTGAAGAATCTGACACTGAACACTGAGCCTGCTGATGATTTTGTCGCAGAAGAGGGTGTCTCGTTCCGTCGCTATGCCGTGCCTCTTATTACTCCTTTTGTTGGTATGGAATATCCTCTGACAGAACGAATTAATGTTGTTGTCAAGGCCGATTGTCTTATCCCGCTCAGTGATGCACCCGACTTTCCGCTTGGCGTGCGCCTCTATGTGGGTTTTATGTTTGGTCATTAATCGTTTGTGCTATGGGTAGCGAGGTACAATATCGAATCTGTGAGGTTGGTGAGGAGGCTATTCCTCAGCTCAGAGAGTTAGCGTGGGTGATTTTTCCTCACACATACCGCACTATGCTCTCTCCGGAACAGATTGATTATATGATGGATATGATGTACTCCGAACGTGCTATCCTCTGGCAGATGCGTGAGCGTGGCGACCTTTATTTTTTCCTCTTGCGCACCATAGACGACCAAGAAGAGCCGATAGGTTATCTCTCTGTAAGGCTAGATGGCGAGCGCACATATCACCTCGAAAAACTCTATACCCTCCCCTCGGTGCGTGGACTTGGGTTGGGGTGTATGCTCTTTGATCATGCCAGAAAAGTGGCCTCGGAGTGGGCTGGTGGCAAGGCGTGCAGACTCGAACTAAATGTCAATCGCGATAATCCTGCAGTGGGTTTCTATCTCCGTATGGGTATGCACCAGGCGGGGCGTGGCGATTTCCCAATTGGGCAGGGCTACTATATGAACGACTATATTATGGCAATCGATATCCCCGAAAAGCAATGATAACCATCACAATACTCTCCGAAAATCGTCCTTCGCCGACACGTCCCGAACTCCTCCCTGAACACGGTCTGTCGGTGTGGGTAGAGTCCCCTGCGGGTAACTTTCTTGTCGATGCGGGGGCTTCGGATGTTTTTGTGCGTAATGCTGAGATGTTGGGTGTTGATCTTGCTACGACCACTGCTATAATTCTATCTCACGCCCACCGTGACCATACGGGAGGTATGGCATATATGCCTGAGTCATTGAAGAATAAACCTATCTATTGTGATAATAATCTCTTTCAGCAAAAGTGCTATTCGGTGCGTGGTGGAGTGCGTCACGATATATCTGCTCCCGAATTGAAGATTGCTCGAAATCTGCCCGAACTCCCTATTAAATTAATCTCGGCAGAGGATTTTGGCTACCCACAGCCTGTGGCTAACAGATATCTCAGCATTGAGAAGGATGGGGTAGAGGTGGCAGATGATTTTGCCCATGAACTCACCATTGTTCTGCCTACTTCTGAGGGATTGGTTATTATCTCCCCCTGCTCGCATCGTGGCGTGGCAAATATCATCGCTACTTGCCAGCGTGTGTGTTGTGAGGAGCGTGTTGTTGCCTTTATTGGCGGTCTGCATCTTCCTGATTATGAGGGCGTAGAAAGTGAGGTAAGATTGGTTGCTAACTCTATCCGTCAGGTAGCTCCAGAGACGCATATCTACACGGGCCACTGCACCTCGGACAGGGCAATAGAGGTACTTGGAGAGTTGTTGCCCAACCTCCACAAGTTGCATACAGGTCTTAGAATTGAGATTTAGTTTGCCTGCTCGGCAGGGTTCTGAGGCAGGTCGACAATCATACGCTGGTAGCGATAGCCACGAGCGTGCAACTCTATCGACAATCCCGCACGGAACATAGCTCTTGCACTACGCGCTAAAATGTAGAGTGCCTTGGAGGTCTGTCCCTCAACCTCTTCGTGACGAATTTGCGACATAGCAGTATGGGCGCACGCACGGAGTGCCGACTCACGAAGAAGAGCCTCGTTGCTCTCCAATGAGTAGCCGAGTACCGATTGCAGGATATGCTCGTCGCCATAGTCGAAGCCCTGAGGACCACACAATGCACGATAGATAAATGGGCAACTGCGCTCCCAATCCTCGTCCCAACCGCGTGCAACAGCCATGCCGATATAACCCGCAAGGGCGAGTGTGTAGGCGGGGTAGGAGTTAATCTGACTAACCGCATCGGCCATATATTCGGGTGCCATAGCGTTCCACTCGGCAAGTGTCTCCTCAACCTCTATCTCTTTGCCGGCCAGCACACCACGCTCGGTGCATACGGCTACAAGTTGCTCGATGAGTCTATCCTCATATTTGTCGAAATACTCTTTCTCTTCCATTGTCTGCTTCTGTTTTGCGGATGCAAAGATAACTATTTATCGGCATTTACCACAATAATATCACTCCAACTCGATGTGTAGGCGGGCGAGAGGTGTTGTCTGTTCATCTTGATACCCTCCTTAGCTTGGGTGGCTATATGAACTCTGCCTGCTCCGTGGGTGGCGTTGATTGTGTCTATCGCCTTCATCAGTCGTGCGCTACGCTCGTGGTCGGTGTTGTCGAACAGATCGGCCTGCACCTGATTTCGCGGGCAGAAGTTGCCGAGTATTATCCCTGCCTTCTTGTAGCCCACGCCTTTGCG
Organism: Tidjanibacter sp.; assembly: GCA_017379955.1. GTDB lineage: Bacteria > Bacteroidota > Bacteroidia > Bacteroidales > Rikenellaceae > Tidjanibacter. The sequence continues at coordinate 8,173 of JAFNVE010000080.1, forward strand.
CATCATCTCCCTCAGTGCTTCGGCAGAAGCCTTACCTATTACCATTGTGTCGTCGGTCGGTGTGGCAAAGGTGATAAGGCGGCTATCGTAGTGTTGGGGCAGGTCGGTGCGGTGGCGATTGGTGCGGATGAACACGGTGGCCTCACGAGCTGCGGAGTGCTGTTTGCGCAGTTTCTCGGTGGCCATCGCTACAAAGGTCGAGAGTTGTCCTTGTAGGTCGTTTGGGTCGGTAATCTCCTTGGCAAACGAACGCGAACAACAGATGCTCTGTCGGGGCTGCGGATGTTCAAGCTCAATGCACGGCACGCCTTGCAATTCACGCCAGGTGCGCAATCCACCTACACCCATCTCCCTGCGCACCCACTCTGCTGAGCGTGCAGCGAAGTCGGCTGCTGTGTGCATACCGAGTGCCGAGAAACGGGCAAAGTAACGACGCCCAATACCCCACACATCTTCGAGGGGAAATTTGGAGAGTACCTTACGGATATCCTCCTCGCGGTGCATATAACAACCACCACGCAGGGCGGGATATTGTTTGCAGAGTTTTGAGGCTATCTTGGCGAGGGTCTTTGTGGGTGCCACTCCCACACCTACGGGAATGCCTGTCAGTCGCTTACAGTGTGCCGAGAGAGCCTTTGCCCAACGGTCGAGGTCACCACCTGCCATCTGCTCGTCGATGAGTAGGAACGACTCGTCAATCGAGTAGACCTCCACATCGGGCGATGCCTCACGCAGAACGGTTTGCACGCGTCGGCTGATATCGCCATAGAGGATGTAGTTTGAGGAAAAAACCGTCACCTTTCCCTCCTGCTCCAGGTGAGCAAACTCAAAGTAGGGTTGCCCCATACGAATACCGAGCCTCTTTGCCTCGTTTGAGCGCGATACGGCACATCCGTCGTTGTTGGACAGGACGACCACAGCCTTCCCCTCCAAATCGGGACGGAAGAGCCTTTCGCACGAGACGAAAAAGTTGTTACAATCGACAAGAGCGTACATTGTTGTCTGTTTAGTTGGGGCACTATGTTGACGGAGTGGGGTGGTTAGAAAGATTTTACCACGTGGCGCACCACACCCCATACCCTGAAATCCTCATTGGCACTAACACGAATTGGTTTGTACTTGGGGTTTGCGGGTATGAGCAATGCGTGGTCGGAGTGTATCTCCAATCGTTTGAGGGTGAACTCACCATCGATGAAACAGACCGCAATACACCCATTGTAGGGTTCAACGGACTTGTCAATAATCAGCAGGTCGCCATCGGCAATCCCCGCCCCCGACATACTATCGCCACTCACCCTTGCATAGAAGGTCGATGCAGGATTACGCACCAATAGTCGGGTTATGTCTAGTGTTGTCTGTGGCATATCCTCCGCCGGCGAGGGAAACCCTGCCTTTACCTCACCCGCAAGAGGCACAGAGGTCTGCTCTGCTTGTGCATACCACTCCTGCTCTTCGCAAGGCTTATTCTCGCTTATCACTAATCTCGGTTCACTCATCTTTTCTGAAATTTCCACCAGACAAAGATACAAATTTCTCCTTTGTGTCACAACCATACCAATCTATTGAAGGCGCGAGTGTGAACTCAAACCTTAGACCACCATTGGGTCTGTTTGTGACGGTGATAGTGCCACCGTGGAATTGTACAGCGTGTTTTACAATGGCAAGCCCCAGACCTGTACCACCTTTTTGTCGGGAGCGACCTTTGTCTACACGATAGAATAGCTCAAAAAGGCAGAGAAAGATGCAACCGTTGAGCGTTGCTTGCGCAGTGTTGCTCTTTGGGATGAGGTCAAAGATGTACTGAACAAGAAGGGAACATTCCTTTCGGGTGGTCAGCAGCAGCGTCTGTGTATTGCCCGAGCCTTGGCAATGAAACCCGATGTGCTTCTGATGGATGAGCCTACCTCAGCACTCGACCCCATTGCGACAAAGCATATTGAGGAGTTGCTATTGGAGTTGCAGAAGGAGGTTACAATCCTTATCGTGACGCACAATATGGGGCAGGCAAAACGCATATCATCAAAGTCGATGTTTATGTACCTGGGCGAACTTGTCGAGTATGGCGACACCGAAACAATGTTCACCAACCCGTCAGACGAACGCACAAAAGCCTACCTTACTGGTAAGATGGGTTAATAGGCATTATTAATAAATTTTTCACAGACAAGACGAGCAAAATACCGTCTTGTCTTTTTTTAATTTAACAAAAATTAACCCAAGTGCAATTCTTATGAAATAACTCCCGATTATTTTGAAATGGCCACCCGCGAGTTCTTGAAATTCCTCACTGCCAAGATTGATGTTCCAAAGTCTGAGCAGGTAATCCCGGATGTGGCGGATGCACTTATTAAGTCAGGCGAGGCAACAATCAAGGTGCTCGATACAGACTCAAAGTGGTTCGGTGTAACCTATGCGGAGGATCGCCCTGGTGTAGTCGAGAAGTTTGCAGAGCTCCATAGTTTACATATCTATCCAGATAGATTATTCTAATGAGTCTATTGGCAACAAAAAGTAGAAGTGTTTAGCCCTAAAAGCCAAACACTTCTACTTTTTAGTACCAAGTGTTAGTTGGAGTATGTCAATCGTTCACCCTCAGCGTCA
>JAFNVE010000081.1 GCA_017379955.1 Tidjanibacter sp.
GCAGCACGGCATACCTCGTCAAAAGCCTCGTGGAGTGGGGTGGCGGCGATATCGGTGATGTTCATCGATACCTGAGCAATACCATACTCGTCAATATACCAGCCAATAGCCTTACAACCCTTCAAAGTGCCGGGGATGTAGATTACTTCGCCGTTTTCATCGCGCATAGGCTTGCCGACAATGGAGCCTCTCTCGCGCATAGGTCTGCCTTTCTCGCGTACATCGAAGGCAATAGCATTAGCCCTGCGGGTGGAGGTGGTGTTGAGGTTGAAGTTTACGGCAATCAGAAAGTCGCGTGCGCCAACTACCGTTGCACCACTGCGCGCCGCCTGCTCGGTGTACTCGCCACCGCCAAAGTCGGGCATACGCTCAGGGTCAACAATCTTCTCCGCCAAGGCCTCGTACTCGCCCGCACGGCATACTGCCAGATTCTTGCGCTCGGGCTTAAAGGCTGCTGCCTCGTAGCAGTAGGTAGGTACTCCAAGTTCGGTGGCGATACGCTCGGCAAGGGTGCGCGCCATTGCAGCACACTCTTCGAGAGTTATACCTGCGATAGGAATCAGTGGCAATACATCGGTCGCTCCCGTGCGGGGGTGAGCTCCCTTGTGAATACGCATATCGATAAGCTCCGAAGCACGCTTCACACCTCGGAAAGCACCCTCGACAACAGCCTCCGGCTCGCCTACGAAGGTGACTACGGTGCGGTTGGTAGCCTCACCCGGATCAACATCCAACAGACGTACTCCCTCTGCCGAGCAGATGGCCTCCACAATAGCGTCAATCTTTGCTCTGTCGCGTCCCTCACTGAAATTGGGCACACACTCAATTAGTCGTTTTTCCATGATTGTTTATCTTATTTTGTTGTTTTCATTTGCTCAATCCTCAAATTTACAATTTTTTCCTTTACATATCACTTTTTTGCCCACTTATTTTCAATAGAAAATAAAAAATGGCCCTCCACCATAGGGTAGAGAGCCATCCACTGTGTAGGGGCAGATGCCTACATCATATCGGTAATCTCCCAGACAAAGGCACGAATGCCCTGCAATTGGGTAGTCTTATCCAACTCGCGCACTGCATCGAGCAGAGGAGCCACCTTGCTGTCCTCCACCATAGCCAGCACCGATGAGTTCATCGAAGGCCAGGCGTGCGAACCCATATGAGGCTCACCCGAGAAGGAACCGCGACCGTGGGTGAGAGGGAAAAGCGTGAAACCACGCACCTCCTGGTCGTCGAGGATAGCCATCACACGAGGAGTGATAGCCTGGTTGTATGTAATAAATACTGCTTTCATCTCTTTCTAACTTATTAAGCATTAATCATTTTAGCCTCCTTGCGTGCCTGTTTGCGTGCACGTCGCTTCTCACCCGCACCGATGAAGAGCGAGTAGATTGCGGGAGTAGCCAAGATGGTGAGGATGGTCGAGAAGGTCAGACCACCGATAACGGCAATACCCATAGGCTGCCACATCTCTGAGCCCTCGCCAATGCCGAGTGCCATAGGCAACATACCGAGAATTGTGGTGAGCGAGGTCATAAGTACGGGACGCAGACGGCTCTTACCGGCCAATACCACCGAGTCAGCAAGCGAGTAACCACGCTCGCGCATCAGGTTGGTGTAGTCCACCATCACAATACCGTTCTTCACTACGATACCAATCAGCATAATCGCACCAATCAGTGCAGTCATACTCAGAGTGGTGTTGGTCATCCAGAGTGCCAGGATAACACCGGGAACTGCAAAGATGATGGTGAAGATGATGATGAAAGGCATTACAAAGCTCTCGAACTGGGTAGCCATCACAATAAATACCAACAAGATAATCAGCACGGCAAGGATTGCCAAGTCACCAAACGACTCCTGCTGATCCTCAAGCGAACCGCCGACATCAATTGAGATACCTGCGGGTACGGTGTAACCGGCCAACATATCGTTAACCTCGGCAACAACCTCCGACAGAGCCACGCCATCACCGAGCTGCAAGGTTACGGTGACTACGCGCTGACGATTCTCACGCTCGATAGTGGGGGGCGAGAAGGTCTCCTCGATGGTTGCCAACTCACCTACACGCACGGGCTTGCCCTGCGAGGTGTAGACGATGATATTCTCAACATCCTGGAACGAGGTGCGGAACTCCTCAGCGTGGCGAACCACGATGTAGTACTCGTCGCCATCCTCGCGGAAGAGCGATGCGGTCATACCACTCATACGGTTGCGAATCTGGCTCGACACGGTAGCTGAGTTGAGTCCGTGGTATGCGAGTTTGTTTCTGTCGAAACGGATGTTGTACTCGGGACGCATTGCATCGCGCGATACCTGAACGTCGCGTGCACCCTCCAACTTGGAAGACATCTCGCGAAGCTCCTCAGCAATGCGGGTGGTCTCGTCGATATCGTAGCCGTAAACTTTAAGCTCTACGGTGCTGGTACCACCCATCATACCGCCACCCATCATACCGCCCATACTTACGAGCGAGGTGCGAATCTCGGGAATACCGGCCAAATCCTTGCGCAGTGCATCCATCATCTGGAATACTGTGCGCTCACGCTCCGAAGCGTCGGGCAGACGCATGGTATAACTGATAGTTGCCGACGAGGAGGAGTTCATCATCTGGAAGGTCGAAGCGTTCGACGACGCAGCACCTGCACTCGCACTTGTCGAGAGAATCTCAACCTCGGGGTAGTTCTTGTAGATGATACTGTCAATCTTGCGAGCCACAGCCTCGGTATATTCCAGACCGAGAGTCTGCTCCAACTCGATTGTTGCGCTCATACGACCACCATCCGATGCGGGCATAAACTCGCTCTCGATGTTACGGCCAAGGAATACCAGCACTACTACAAAGAGTACCAGAGGGCCGAAGAACATAGTCAGACGGTGTGCCAACGACTTACTCAGAAGCTTAGCATAAGCCTCATCCAACCAGTCGAGGAACTTATCGATAGGCTTGAAAATCTTACCAATACCCTTGTAGGTGTGGTGATAAGTGTCTTTGAGCATCAACGACGAGAGCATAGGTGTCAGCGAGATAGCCGCAATGGTCGATACGGTCACAACGAGCGACACAATCCAACCAAACTGCTTAAACATAACACCTGCGATACCGCCCACCATAGTCAGAGGCATAAACACGGCAATCACGGTCAGTGTAGTTGCGATAACCGACAACCACACCTCGTTGGTACCATAAATCGCTGCCTCCTTGGGAGTAGAGCCACGCTCGATGTGTTTGGTGATATTCTCCAACACCACAATAGCATCGTCCACAACCATACCGATAGCGATAGAGAGCGAACTGAGCGAGATGATGTTAAGAGTACCGCCCGTTACATAGAGGTAGATAAACGATACAATCAGCGAGACGGGGATTGTCAGTGCGATAATAAGGGTAGCTCTCCAACGTCCGAGGAAGAAGAGAACGACCAACACCACAAAGACAAGTGCAAACAATACGGTCTCTGCGAGTGAGTTGATAGAGTCGGTAATCGAATCTGCCGAGTCGTTGAGGATACCAATGGTGATATCGTTGGGGAGGCTTGCCTGAATCTCAGGAAGTTTCTCCTTGATTTTGTTTACAATCTGCACGGTATTGGCACCCGACTGCTTCTGGATGATGATACGCACAGCCTTCTCGCCATTGATACGCTCGTCGAGGTTGCTCTTCTCGAGGGTGTCGACAATGTTTGCTACATCTTTCAGCATAATATCCTTGCCGGCAACACTCGCCAGAACGATAGAGTTCAATTCATCGCTGGTGTCGAACTCACCATCTGCCTTGATGGTGTAGTTGTTGTTACCCATCTCAATCGAGCCTGCCGAGGAGTTTACATTCTCCTGAGCGATGATACCGCCAATAGCCTCTACTGTAAGACCATAAGCCTCTAATTTGCGAGGATCTACATTTACCTGAATCTCGCGCTTGGGAGCACCCATAACGCTCACCGAACCTACACCGTCAATACGGTTAAGCTCATTAACGAGCTGGTCGTCAAGGATTTTGCCAAGTGCATTGTAGCTCTCGTCTGCGGTAGCATAGAGCATCATCACAGGCATCATCGACGAGCTAAACTTGAAGATAATGGGGTCGCTCACGCCATCGGGCAGGAACTCCGAGATGCGGCCGATAATATCGCGCACATCATTTGTTGCAGCATCAATATCTGTTCCCCACTCAAATTCGAGAGAGATCATCGACATACCGTCCGACGAGGTCGAGGTAATCTCTTTCAGGTGGTCGACAGAGTTGAGCTGGTCCTCCAAGACACGAGTAACGTTGGTCTCCACATCGGAGGTGTTCGCACCCGAGTAGGTGGTAATCACACTCATCGCGGGAATCTCCATCTCGGGGAATTGGTCGATAGCCAGATTCCTCACCGAGAAGAGACCAAAGATAATCACCGCGGTGAATATCAGTATGGTTGATATCGGTTTTCGTACCGAAGTTTCGTATATTTTCATCTTCTTTTACTATTCTGCGTACTTACTTCTTTGTCAGATTAGTTTGTCTGTATCAGAGTGTTATGCGTGTGGGTTAGTTGCGTACATCAACCTCTGCACCATCTGCCAGGCGCGACAGACCGGCGGTGGCAACCACCTCACCTGCCTGCAAGCCCTCGAGAATCTCAATCTTGTCAGCCACCTGACGGCCAACCTTCACTTTGCGCATCTCAGCCTTGCCGTCCTTAATCACATAGACATATTTATCGTTCACGCCTGCCTGCTTCTGCACTGCCAGGTCGCTCACAACAACGCTCTGGCGGTTGCCCATATTGAAGGTAGTGCGGGCAAACATACCGGGACGAAGAGTCGAGTAGTTGTTGGCAATGGTAACCTCTACATCAAAGGTACGAGTAGCGGTGTTAACCGAAGGATATACGAGCGAAACCTCACCCGAGAAGGTCAAATCGGGGTAGGTGTCGCAGTGTACAGCCACCTTCATACCCTTCTGCACCTGAGGAATATACTGCTCGGGAATAGCTACGATTGCCTTCAAGGGATTTACCTGCATAACCTGCAACATACCAACGCCACCTGCTGCATTTGCGCCCATCATATAGAGGTCACCTGCCTCATTGAAACGGCCGGTGATAACGCCATCGATAGGGCTGCGCAATTCGAGGTTCTCCTCCAAGTTTGCGATAGTCTCGCGCATAACCTCAATGCTGGTTTCAAGCTCGTCAACACTCTGCTTCGAGGCACCGCCGCTCTCATATACTGCCTTGATACGAGCCAAGTTCATCTCAGCATTCTGGAGCTGCAACATCTGCTGGTTGTACTGACTCTTGTCCATACGAGCCAGGAGCTGACCCTTCTTTACCTTGTCGCCAACCTCTACCAAAATCTCGTCGATACGAGCCGCCATAGCGGGGCTGATGAAGGTCTGCTTGTAGGGGCGCAGATCGGCAGTGTAAATCTCGGTCTGAGCCACCTGCTCGGTAGTTGCGGGCTGGGTCTTAATCACCACTTTGCTCTCAACAGGTGCAACCACAACGGCCTCTTTTTTCTGGCCACCACCACAACTAACCAAGAGTGCGAGGGGGGCAATCAGAGTCGCCAAAAATAATCTCTTTTTCATAATTCCTTTTGCGTTTATTTTTTTATTAATCTTTCTTTTCTGGGTTAGTCTGTTACTCGGAGCGACCTGCTACACGGTTGTACTCAGCAAGTGCCGAGAGGTAGTTGTAGATAGCCTGCGAGTAGTTGAGGCGAGCCTGTGTGAGTGCCAACTCCGACTGGTTGAGTTCGAGGATGGTGATACCACCCGCGGTGTAACTTGTCTGGGCAATCGAGTAGGCCTTCTCTGCCTGACGCACTGTCACATCGGTAGCCAGGAGCGACTCACGAGCGGTGAGAGTGGTGTTTATAGCGTTCTGCATCTGCAAGTTAACGCTCTGCTCCAGATAGTCGCGCTGCAAGGAGAGCTGTTGAATGCTGTTGCGAGCCTGCTTTGCGCGATGGTGATTCCTCATACCCGAGAAGAGGGGAATGCTAATCGAGACACCTGCCGAGATAGGGTGCTGCCACCAGAAACTGTTCTTGGTGGGTGCGGGAGTGGTGGTAGTGCCACCGGTAGTGCCGCCTGTTGTTCCGCCTGTGGTGCCACCTGCTGTTCCACCACCCATCATTGCGCTGAAATCGGGACGCTCCATATCGTTACCGGTAATCATTGCCGAGCCGGTAGCTGCGATGGTCGGCAGACGCTGCGACTGATAAAGCTCGAGCTGGTCCTGGAGCATCTGCATCTGAATCTCCAACGAACGGAGGTCGGTGTTATCCGAAAGATCAGCATAGAGTGTCTCGCCACCTAACATAATCTGCTCTGCATAGTCGTTCAGTTCGCCGGAGAGGGTGAACTCCTGCTCTGCGGGCAGACCAAGATACATGCGGAACATCATCTTGGCAGTGACAATCGACTGCTCGGTCTGCATAATAGTAGGTTTGAGGTTGCTGAGCTGCACCTCTGCCGAGAGGAGGTCGTACTCCGACACCAAGCCCTGATTGAACATAGTGCGGGTATTCTCCACGGTGCGGGCAATCGACGACTCGCTCGAACGCAATACTTCGAGCGACTGCTCAGCCAAGAGTATATTAAAATATGCCTTCTTCACCTCGGCTGCAAGCGTCACCTTCGATGCGCGAGCTGCCTCTACTGCACTCTCCATCTGAGTACGGTTGAGTTGCAGGGTCTTGTATACTGTGGGTGCGAAGAGGGGAAGGGTGAGCGAGCCGTTTGCGGTGAAGGTGTTATCTGCACCGAACGACAGACCCTTTGCCATCTCCTGCTTTACGATACTGCGCTGGTAACTTCCCGTAGTAGTCACCGAGGGCAGAAGATTGCCAATGGTCTCTTTGCGTACCCAATCCTGACGCTCAATCTCCAAATCGGCTACTTTGATGGTGGGGTTCTCGCTCAGAGCAATCTCCAACGACTTCGCCAAATCGAGTACGATAGGCTGCGAGGTCTGTGCCGAGAGATTCCCAACCACGATGGTCGCAAGTGCGACCGTCAAAAGAGTTCTCTTGATTCTCATTTTTATACTATCTTTAATAATTGTTTGTCAATAAATTCGCGTCCCTTCTCGGTACACATACCGCGCATATAAATCATAATCGCGGTCTTGGTATCGGCAGGAACAAACTTCTCCGCCTCGGGCAACCCAAAGATGTAGTTGGTGAAGGTCACAGCAAAGTAGTCCAGGTCGAGTTGAGAGAGTATTAAGCCCTCTTGTACGCCTTTCTGCAACTTTTTGTGGTTTTGGTCTAAGGTTTGATAGTAGTGTTTCTCGCTCATCTTCTTCGCAAGAGCAGGGTAGAGCTTGTTCAGTTCGCGGAGCAACCTTCCTACCTTGGGTTTGTCGAACGATGCACTAAATATCAACCAGAACTCCTCCAACACATTTTGTGCCTTGCTCACAATGTTATCGAAGAGGGTGTTTAACCTACTCATCATCGAATCGGTACACTCTTCGAGTAGTTTTTCACGGCTCTCAAAAAGCTCATAGATGGTACGTTTGCTCATGCTGCAATGCACTGCAATATCGTCCATCCTTACCGCTTTGATGCCGTTCTCGTAGAAGAGTTTGGAAGCCTCCTCAATTACATAACTCCTTGTATCCATACTGTTTTTTTTGCTCAGAGGGGGTTTTTAGGGGTTTGAGCGCTACAAAATTACGATAGAAAACTTGAAATACCAAACGAGTTTTCAAATTTTACATAATCTTAACATTGACCAAAAAGCATGGCTAAAAGTGTTATAATGAACAATTAACGTGCAAAAGTAGAGAGATAGTATTATGGAAAGTTGTAGAAAAGGGGTGATTTTCTGCCCAGATGGTGCAAATTTTGCTTTTTTGCGTAACAATTCAGACAATTGTACTGCAAAACAAAAGCCGAGTGGGCTTTACTCGGCTTTAATATATTGTTCGGAGATTTGGCAAAATCAGTTTTGTTTCTCGCAAATCTCTACCTCCTCAATTCTGCATTTGCCAATCCTCTCGGGAAGGATGAGGGCAAGGAGATTGCCTCGGCGTTTCTTGTCGCGCAGGATAGCATTTTGGAGTTCGTGTAGGTCAACAGGCGAAGAGGTTGGCAGACCGTAATTATCTAATAGTGTGATGATTCGCTCTGCACACTCGGCACTGCATACCCCTCGCTCTGCGGCATAGCGCGCCACGACACCCATACCCGCAGCCACAGCCTCGCCGTGCAACATCTTGCGACTACACTTCTCAATGGCGTGACCTATGGTGTGTCCGAGGTTGAGAAGTCGTCGTTCGCCCGCCTCGCGTTCGTCACGCTCCACAATGGCAGCCTTCACTCGCACAGCTCTCTCGATTGCCTGGCTGAGCAAGTCGGTATCTTTACGAAAATCGTCAAATGAGTGATTCTTAAATAGTTCAAACAGCGTTTCATCCCCAATTACTGCCGCCTTAACCATCTCGGCAATACCCGCACGGAACTCTCTGTCGGGGAGTGAGCCGAGAAGTGCGGAGTCGCAAATCACAAATTCGGGCTGATTGAAGCAACCCACCATATTTTTAAAGCCGTCGAGGTTGACACCATTTTTGCCGCCCACACTCGCATCCACCTGAGCCAATAGAGTAGTGGGTACAAATCCAAAGCGTATACCTCTCATATATATAGAGGCTACAAAACCCGTGATGTCGGTGACAATACCGCCACCAATACCGAGCAGGAAGGTGGAGCGGTCGGCTTCGCGGGAGATAAGTTCGCGCATCAACTCCTCGACAGTGTGGAGTGTCTTTATGCTCTCGCCCTGTCCGATGATAATCTTCTCGTAGGGTGCGAGTAGTTCGGCGTGGCAACGGTCAATATTGGCATCTGCAATGACAATAACCCTTGCCGTAGGGGGCAGAAACTCGGCAAGGAGTTCGCCCGCAGAGCCGAAAACCACCTTGCTCTCTGAGCCGTCCAGACGGGGAATCAGGATTTTTCTCTCCATAAAAATTGATATTAGTAGAGCAAATGTAAACAATTTTAACGAATAATTCCTACCTTTGCGGGTCGAAAATATAGAGGAAAAAGATGCAGAAACTGAGAAACATTGCTATCATCGCACACGTTGACCACGGTAAAACTACTCTGGTCGACAAGATGATTTTGCAGGGCAACCTGCTCCGAGGTCGTGATAACAACTCGGGCGAACTGATTATGGACAATAACGATTTGGAGCGTGAGCGTGGTATCACCATCCTTTCGAAGAACGTGTCGGTAATCTATAAGGACTACAAAATCAACATCATAGACACTCCGGGCCACTCCGACTTTGGTGGCGAGGTGGAGCGCGTGCTCAATATGGCGGATGGCGTGTTGCTCTTGGTAGATGCATTTGAGGGTACTATGCCTCAGACCCGTTTCGTGTTGCAGAAGGCACTCTCGCTTGGCAAGAAACCTATCGTGGTAATCAACAAGGTGGATAAACCCAACTGCCGTCCCGACTATGTATATGAGCAGGTGTTCGACCTTATGTTCACCCTCGGTGCATCGGATGATCAGCTCGATTTCCGCGTGATTTATGGTAGTGCAAAGCAGGGATGGATGAGCCATAAGCCCACCGAGCGCACCACCGATATCAC
>JAFNVE010000082.1 GCA_017379955.1 Tidjanibacter sp.
AAATACTCTTAAACTCTTCGCAGAACCTAACACAAGCAATCGCAGTCGTAGATCTACCATATATCTAAATGAAACCGCTGGATATGAATATATCTGCATTGAAATAAAGCAGCAAGATTAAGAATTTCCTATAAATACCGATAGCCGAGCAGTGACGCTGCTCGGCTATCTTCTTGTATTGCAATGTTGATTACATTTTCACCAGATGGCTGCTTTCGCAGGTGAAGTGAGGGTTGAGCAACGACTCTTTATTGTAGGCAAACTCCTCGCGTGCGGGATGCGAGAGGATGCGACCGCCAGCGGCAGCCAAGATAGCCTCACCCGCAGCGGTATCCCACTCGTAGGTACCTGTGGTGCGGATATAGTAGTCAAAAGTACCCTCAGCAATCAGGCAGAACTTATACGACGAGCCTTGCTCGCTAACCACAGCGTCGGGGTGCTTCAACTTAAATTCGTTAATATGTGTAAAAGTCTCCTCGGTGTTGTGCGAGCGGCTGATGGCAATTCTCAGCGGCTTATTACACGCCTCTGTCACAGGCAGTTTCTCCACATCGGCCAACATCTCGCCATAGCAGAATTCTGCCTCGGGGTCGGCCACAACACCCTCCTTACGGAATGCGCCCAGGTCGGGGTCGGAGAAGTAAATCTTGCGGATATAGGGGACATAGATTACACCAAAGAGGGGCTTATTGTCAACCATCAGGGCAATATTAACGGTAAACTCACCATTGCCCTTAATGAACTCCTTGGTGCCGTCAAGTGGGTCGACCAGCCAAAACAGATCCCAATCCTTGCGCTCGGTGTAGAGCATCTCTCTGCCCTCCTCGCTGAGTACGGGGATGCGGGTCTGCCCCAGGTAGCGTTTGATAAGTTCGTGCGACCGACGATCCGCCATAGTGATTGGCGTATTGTCGGTCTTCAAGTCTATATCGAGCGGTGCTTCGCTCTCATAGACGGCCAGAATCTCGGCTCCTGCCCTGATAGCGGCATTGTACGCCTTAGGCAACAGGAACTCTTTTTGTGCTAATGTTATCATAGTAGTTTTAAGGTTTTGTTCGCTCTATATCTATTTCATAATCAGTCTTTTATTCGTCTTCTTTTGGTCTTAGGTGTAGTGTTTTAGGCAGGTTTATTGAAGTTCGAATATCGGCAACTCGCCTCGGCTGACATCCACATTGACCACCCTCGGGCCACGATATCGTTTGCCACGCATATCCTCCCACACACCGCGAGGCAGTCGTACAGCACGCTCCTTCTCTCCATCCACCGGAGGCGCAATCAGCCACTTGTCGCCCAACATATAGTGGTCATAGCAGTCGCCAAAGCCATCCTTCGGGAACATATACTCCATGGTGCGCATCATTGCTTCGGCAGTGTTCGACGCCTCATTTAGCAGCCCGCTCATAAACTCCGACTGCTCGGCACGCCAACGAATAACCTTCTTCAACTCCTCGCCACGACTACTGCTAAACTTCCAGGGCGGAGCAACAACAGTAGCCACAGGAAGTGCCACCGACGAGATAGCCCTGCGCCACAACTCCTCGCCCTCGGCATAGGCCTTATCCAACATAGGCGACACAAAGGGGTAGCCCATCTGACCGATGCGAAGTGCCTGACGGATAGCACCATCGATAGTACCGTCATCCGCCACCAATGCCGCCTTGTCTGCCACCAATGCCGAAGCAGGTGCGTAGAGCATCATCGGGATATCTGCACCAACAGCAGCCCAGGCAGAGTAGAAATTATCGAGAGCCTCGCCACTCAGCCTACCCTCCAATAGAGTAGCATCCACGCGGAAACCATCAATGCCATAACTATTCATCAGCGAGCGCATCTCACCGCTATATCTCAACGCCGTATCCATATCGGGCACACGACACGCCATAAATCCGGCCTCGGTGTTGAAGAGGACAATATCACCCTTTTCGTCGAGCAACAGTGCTCCCGCATCGCGATTGCGCACAAACTCCCTGCCCACAGCAGGAATATAGGGGCTTACCGAGAGCATAACCTTAAAGCCCAAGCGATGCAACTGAGCAACCATATCGGCAGGGGCAGGATAACTCTCTGCATCGAACACCAACTCCGACGAGTGGCTCTGCCAGCCATCGGGAATCAACATAATGCCTGCGGGAAGACCCTCTGCAAGCAATTTCTCGGCGTATGCCACAACACTCTCTGCCGTGTGCAGTGCACCAACCTCGCCCGCTGCATCGTAGATGATGTTGGTATAGAGCGACTCGTTGGGCTTCACTCCACTCGGTGCTGCGTGGGTGTGGCGATAGACCAGATAGGCCTCGCGCAACGAACGACCTCCCTTGCGCACCTCGACCTTCTCGGTTGTGGAGGTGATGGTAAATGCCTTGCCGTCAAAGGAGATTTGCATCGGCCCTTTGCTCCAAACATATCTTCCCGCACTCGAAATGAGTGCATCCATACGGAACTCGTATGGTTTGCCTCCCTCTGTACTCCACTCAAATGGCTCGGAAAATGGCTCGGAGAGGGTGTGGTCAGCCGTTAGCCCCCACCACTTTTCTCCCGCCTCAACAGGGATGGTGGTAGTATAGTTGTCCTGCGCAAAAGCAACAGCGAAAGTGTTCAGTGCCAGTAATATAGCAATTAAAAATCTCTTCATCTACTTTATGGTGCTTAAAATCACACTAAGGTACAGACTTTTTATTACTTAACGAAATTTTTTGGCAACATAATATCCCGAATTCTTAAAAAAGGAGAGAAAATTATTTGCCACGCCACCGATTTCACTCTCACGTTCCCATCCTCCCCCTCAGAGAGCATAACAGCCCCGATTGCCGAGAGTGTGGCACGCAACACACAAACCATCCACAACGCGCTGACAAGCAACAAATCATATACAAAATAGCCCTCAAACAGAGCGGAGATAGCAACGGTAAAAAACCACAGAACAGCGAGTTGAGAGAATAGTACGGGCATAGTGGGCCAACCCGACAGAGGGTTGTTATGCGAGCGGGCGGTAACATCGGCCGACTGCACCTCACCGACAAACAACGGCAGAAATCCTTCGTAACGGCTCGCCACACTGAGCATAGCCGGAGAGTGCGAGTGAGGAGAGTGGCGCATCGGGGCATGGCGTATCTGGCGAGGCGTGCTTTTGATTCGTTGCGCCATGGTTCCAACCACATCGACATCCTCAGCAAAGCCACCCTGGGCAAGCACATCGTCCCTGCGAAAGAGGTAGAGCGGCACCACCACTCGCCCACCTACACGCTCACTATGACAGCCACCACCAGCAAGGAGCAAGAGCCTCTCTGTAAGCATTAACTCATTTGCTTTCACTCTGTTAGCCGCAAGCCCCATCACCCATCCGCCCTGCGACCTGCGTAGCAGAGCATCGACAAGCAGCGTGAGTGAAGCGGAGGATAGCCGAGTGCGATTATCGGTCACCAACAACAAATCGTAACTCGCCACCTCGGTAGCACAATTGGCGCAGTCGGCAAGACTACTGCTCGCGCAGTCGACAATCACCAACCTACGGAAGCGACGAGCACGCGAACGAAAGACCCTTCGCACACTCTGCAACGGCAACCCCTCCGAGGGCAGAAAATCGACCGGCGACATATCGTAGCGTTCGAGTATCGCCTCCACCCCGCCGACCTCATTAAAATCGGCCACCCAGATAAGTTCAAAGTAGGTATAGTCGAGAGCAATACGCGCTTCGAGAGCCGACGACGCAAGAGCCCCAACAGCCACCACACTCACACCAAAGGTGTGACGGTCGTCATTGTCGCTCGACCCGCCATCGCGCAGGATTGTGCGTGAGCGGCGCAGTGCTCGGCTCACCCGCACCAACCCGACAGCACAACGCACCAATACCACCACTTCGTAGAGAATAAAGGCCAGAAATGTGTATAGGATAATCTTTATCATATTTACAATCAAGTTTTTACAAGTACTCGTTTACGAGAAGAGGTACGACGTGCGACATATTCGGCAAGAGGCGAGCCCACCCTCGCCTCGGCATCGCTGAGGGGTTGCAGAGCAGAGGCTGAGTAGCCCTCACGCAAAAAGACTCGCAACACATCGCGCCGTTCGGCAATGGTCATCGCATCGGTCGCCTCAACCACCCGACAATCCACCGTAGCACCAATTGCGGCGAGTGTCTTGATAGCCGCCAGCCGCACCTCGCCATACGGGGAGGTCAGCACGCCATACACCTCCTCCGTGTGGTCGCTCAGTTCGTAGCGGGCAATCACACGCAGTGCCACCAACTGAGAGAGATACCCACCCGAAGCCATAAGAGAGCGCACAGGAATTGCCACCCTGCACTCCTCCAATCGCGCCACAAGCCGTGGAAC